>DATEQL010001006.1:0-2084 GCA_035272665.1 Allostellaceae bacterium | reverse complement strand
GACCGACCGGCTGCGTTCGGGCATCGAGTACGAGGCACGGCGACAAAACGTCTCCTTCGAGGAGATGCTCGCCAAGCGCGGCCAGTCCAACCCGACCGGCCGGGTCGGCGACCCCGCGGAATTCGGCGACGCCTGCGCTTTCCTGTGCGCCTCCTCCTCGGGGTTCATCGTCGGCCAGAACTTGCTGCTCGACGGCGGCGCGTTCAATTCGACGATGGGCTGAGGTGGCGAACCCATCCGGTATCGCGCTCTTGCAAATGAACGATTCGCAATACGCGTATCGGATGAACATCGCAGGGAGGGCCGCGCCTGCTTGGCACAACCGGTGGAAGGCGGCGCCGCAAGCGCCGCCCGCCGCCGGTCGAGTGTCGGGTCCGTTTACACTTGCTTGCCGCGGCGCCGCCCGAGCCACCCCAAGCCAAGGAGCGCCGTGCCGAGAAGCGTCATCGAAGCCGGCTCGGGGACGGGGACGTCCGTCGAGAAAGCATTCTCGAGTATCGACGTTTCTGCGCTTCCCCAACTGCCGGAAAAGTCGTTTTGATCCTTGATTACCGATAGGCTGTCTACCGGAGTGAATGTTGCGCTGGTTGAGCCGGGGCTCGTCAGACTTAATGTAACGCCGTTGCTCAGCGTCTCGGATAGAGCGGCTGTGCCCGTGCCGGTTGTGGTGCCGGTGAACGACATGTACGCGTCGTCGAGATTCGGCGTTCCCGCGACATTGTAGATCCAACTGACATCGGCTGCGCTACCGGCGGTCGTGCCCGTATTCGCCGAGTAGCTCAATGCCAAGCCATATTCCGTAGACCCACCGATGACAGAGGTGAAGGGGCTAAAATCTCCCAAGGTAACCGTTCCACTGCCGCTCGTAATGGTGGTGACGGAAATATCGCTGAATGTCACCGGACCGACATTGCACGAAAAGCCGCTCGCTTCGTAATCGCCGACCGGATCGGTGACGCACGCGCCTGCCCACGCCGACGACGTGCCCAGCAGCGGAGAGCCCCAAATCAGCCCGCCGGTACCCAGCGCGACCGCCGTTAGAAGAAGCTTGTTCATCATTAACCTCTGGTAAGAATTAACTACTTGAAATTGTTGTAGCAATACATATGCCAGTTATATTTTATGTTCTACGACAATAGGTTAGGGAATTACCCGTAACACGGGAATCCCGATCTGTAAAGAAAACCGACACTTGCAACGGAGTCTCGCGTCGCACATCGCTGCCTTATGCCCAATAATTTCAACAAGTTGCTCGAAAAATTAGCGGCAGCGGGCTCTGCAGACCTGTAAAGAAAACCGACACTCACGATTCAAGGCCGGGGCACGAGCGCGCGGTCGCTTGCAGGCTTCGAGCCGGCAATCCCTGGGTACGGCTATCGGCCCGCCCGCTGGCGGAGGCGCGTGCCACGCGCCACGCGATACAACCTGATGTAAAGAATACCGTCGATTTTGGGCGGTACTGGGATCCCGGTGGCAGGAACCTCGCCTTGCGCTGTAGCGGCTGGCCCGTACTCGCTGAGCATCCCCACAGGTGCGCGTTGATGGCCGCCGCCTTCGACCTCGCCGCGGTGGCCGCGTAATGTCTAGGGCCCATCGCACGGCTCTGGCCCGGAGGAAAGACGGGCGGGGCCCCACATGGCACGAACATAACCTGACCGGGGAGCAGACCTAAGCGATCAGCATTCGCGCTGGCCAGCGCTCAACGCCTGGTCCCGCTCACGACCATATCAACCTGCCGGCTACCGCAGCGGGAACATACCAGCCGCTCACGCCAATCGAGCACGGGCATTTCAGCGCCGTACCGAGCAGCCATCTCCGCGGGATCCGGCTCGACCTGATGACGGCAATCCTTGCACCACACGATCAGCCGGACCTGTGCAGCGGCGGCGCTGCCGAGAGTCATCGGCGGGCCGGGCACGGATTTCATAGCTCTGCGCATAGGGGGGTTGAGCTCGCGGAAACAGCGCGCCGCAAAGCTCGCGAAGTCGTCGCGCAGCAGTGCCGCATAGTCGCCCCAAGCGGCGTCCGCGCCGACGATCGATGGCGGCGCGGTCAACCGGGTTGCTCGGAAGCCGCCGCAGCCT
>DATEQL010001005.1:0-2204 GCA_035272665.1 Allostellaceae bacterium | reverse complement strand
CCGTCGTTTGGCAGCACGAGCGGCCCGAACGGGTAGGTGCTGAAGGTGCTCAGCACGTTGCCGGTGTATTGGAGCCAGACGCTGTCGGAGACGAGGCCCGAGCCGGGGCCGGGCCAATCGGATTTGCGCCAGTGGAGCGGGATCCAATCGAACATTTGGCCGGCGTTTCCGGGGCAGTTGTTGGGCGTGCTGCCGTCGGCGCACTCGGTCTGCACCATATAAGATAAGAGCCCATGTCGCCGACGGTCGGCGCTAAGCCGGGCGGAAGATAGAGCGGAATGGTCTGCGCTTGCGCGGAAGCAATTCCCAACAGCACTGCGGTAACAAACGACACGATACCGCAGAAAAGTTGGACTGCCTTCATCCGGAACCTCTCGGGAACATCAGTCACGCTCTGGCACGCGTCATTTGGTTGGTTCTCGTCTCGTTCTGCATTGGTTCGCCAGATTCGGAAGGGGTCCAGAAACCAGACCCTTCCGCTAAGACATTGATGTGGGTGGCGCTACCGGTGGGCATCGAACCCACGACCTCTCCCTTACCAAGGGAGTGCTCTACCACGCCGCATCGCCGTCATGACCGGCGGGGGCGAGCCTCGCCGGTGAGGGCGCGCGCCCGGCCGGCAGCCCGGTCACCATCGGAGGAGGCCCAACCTCTTCGCCATCACCGATAACGGTTCCGGCCGGGCGGGCTGGGAAGCGCCGGCCTGCTGGGCCTCATACGGCTCCTTGTAAAAATGCCAGATCCCCGCGTTGGAGCTGGGGCCGCTGCCGGCTTGCTTGAACCAGTCCAGCATCTGCGCAGTCGAGTCGACCTGGTCGTCGTGCTTACCCTTCGGGAAAATCGTCATCTCGTGCAGGTACTCGGCGAGCCATCCCGCCTCCTTCGGCAGATGCACGAAGCCGTTCTCGATCATCGCGGTCTGCGCGTGCATGCGCATGATTTTGTCCGCCTGCGGCTGGTAGCGGGTGACCGCGTGCAGGCCTTCCTGGATCAGCTCCTGGATCAGCTGGGTGCCGGACGCCTTGTCCTCGATCAGCACCACACTCGCCTCGAAGGCTTGGCACTGCTCGCGCACAGTGCGCTTCAGCTCGGGATATTCCATGCGCCGGCGCAGCACGTTGAGCAGATAGAGGTCCTTGCCCTTGAGCCCCCAGGTGGTGCAGACGCTGAAATCGCTGAGCTCGCTCGCCTTGTTGGCGGTGTCCCAGCTCTGCACGACGCGGTCGAACTTGTCGGGTTGCTCGTTCGGCGCGTAATTCCTGAACCACGCCGCCTTGACCATGCCGCCACCCAGCGGTGCGGGCGCCTGCTGGTATTGGCCGGCGAAGTTGTATTCGCCGATCGCGCGGCGAAGGTGCTCGAGGGTCGCCAGGGACTGGCGCTCGGGGTGCAATGCCTCGCCGCGCTGCCGGGTAAATATGTACGGCCCCAACTCGGTGTCGAGCGGGTAGGTCTCGTCGTCCTCGGCGATCGCCGCAAGGCGCACGACCTCCCAATCCTCCTGAGCCAGCACGTGGCCGACGAGATCGTCCTCGTGCAGCCGGTGCATGATCAGGATGATTGCACCCGTCTGGGTGTCGTTCAGTCGGCTGTAGAGCGTATGGTCGAACCAGTCGTTTGCGGCCTGCCGCTGGGCTTGCGACAAGGCCTCCTCGGGTTTCAACGGATCGTCGATGATGATGATGTCGGCACCCCGTCCGGTCAGCACGCCGCCGACCGAGGTGGCGAGCCGGCACCCCTGGGCCGTGGTGTCGAATTCGGAGGCCGCTTGCCTTTGTGCCGAGAGGCGGGTCGTAAATATCTGCCGGTAGCAGTCGCTGGCGACGATATGCCGGCAGTCGCGCGAGAGTTTGTCGGCGAGGTCCTGGGCATAGCTGGCGCAGAGGATCTGCACGCCGGGTTCATGCCCGAGACACCAGGCCGGGAACGCGACCGAAGCCAGAAGCGACTTCAGGTGGCGCGGCGGCACGTTGATGATCAGCCGCCGGATCTTGCCGCGGCGGACCGCCGCGAGCTTTGCCGCGATGACCTCGTAATGCCAGTTCATCGCGAACGGCGTGCGCGGGTTGAGCTCGCGGAAACAGCGCGCCGCAAAGCTCGCGAAGTCGTCGCGCAGCAGTGCCGCATAGTCGCCCCAAGCGGCGTCCGCGCCGACGATCGATGGCGGCGCGGTCAACCGGGTTGCTCGGAAGCCGCCGCAGCCT
>DATEQL010001004.1:0-6309 GCA_035272665.1 Allostellaceae bacterium | reverse complement strand
AGACAAGAAAGACCAAACAGAAGCAGCCCTTCGGGGTGGGAGAGGAAGAGGAAGGCCGGAACCGGGCGGCCGGTTGAAGGGGTGAGAGAGGCTCGCCCCGCTGGCCGCGGAGATTCCCTCATGCCCCGCACTTCCACCTCGACGAAGCGCGCCGACATTTATTCGCGCATAACTGCCGAGATCGTCGCGACAATTGAACGAGGCGCAGGCGAATGGCGTGCGCCATGGTTCCACAACGGCGCCAGCGTCGCCCGCCCGACCAATGTCGCATCCGGCAAGCGATATCGAGGCATCAACACGCTGGCGCTTTGGGCTGCTGGCCTCGCCGCTGAATATGGCGACGGCCTCTGGGGCACCTACAAGCAATGGCAGGATGCCGGCGCGCAGGTGCGCGAGGGTGAACGCTCCACCACTGTCGTGTTGTGGAGGGAGATTCCGGTCTCCCGGCAGCCCAATGATGACGACGGCGACGATGACGGTCATCGGCGAATGTTCGCCCGGGCATTCTCGGTGTTCAATGTCGCGCAGGTGGACGGATATCAGCGCCCGGCGACGGACATCCTCTCGGAGAGCCTGCGCCTGGCGTATGCCGAAGCGTTCATCTCTAACCTCGGCATAACGACCGTGTTTGGAGGGGCGGAAGCCTACTATCGCCCATCGACCGACGCGGTGTTCATGCCGCCCTTCGCCTCGTTCCGCGATCCTGCGTCATTTTATGGCGTCTGGCTGCATGAGAACGGTCACGCCAGCGGCGCCAAGCATCGGCTTGACCGCGATCTCTCAGGCCGGTTCGGATCTGCCGCCTATGCCGCAGAAGAATGCTGCGTGGAGATTCTCAGCGGGCTTGTCCTCGCCGACCTGGGTATCGCCCACCATCCGCGCCCCGATCATGCAGCGTATATCGCGTCATGGCTGGAGAAATGGCGAGCTCGCCATTTCTTGATTAATCAGCAGCGGCCCATAATTTGAAGGAGCACCACGGTTCCCATTGCTGGGCTGCGGCAGGTGAGCGGTCTCCTCCACATTATTTCTCTCGCCCCTAAAGCGTATCGAGCCACGCAAGCACGCTCGCGTCGCGCTTCCATGGCGGCGGCTTACTTGATCGGGACGACTTTTCAAGGCGTTCGAGCGCTTGCCGCTTGGTCTCCAGATTGGCCTGGGCATAGTGGTTGGTGGTGTCGAGGCTGACATGCCCCAGCCAGCTTCTGATCACCGTTATGTCAACGCCCGCTGCGACCAGATGCACCGCCGTCGCGTGCCGGAAGCTGTGCGGCGTGACGCGCTTCGACGCCAGGCTCGGCACGGTCTTGGCGGCCGCCTCGACATATTCCGCCAACTTGAAGCGGACACCCGATGCGCCAAGCGGGGCGCCGTAGCGATTGGCGAAGATCGGTTCGTTGTCGGCTCTCGGCTGCCGTCGGAGCAGCGATCTCAGCAGTGATACCGTTTCCGGCCACAGCGGGCACAGCCGTTCTTTCCGCCCCTTGCCGTAGAGGCGCACACACGCGGGCGACTCGAAGCGGATCGCCTGCGGCCACACGTCGAGCGCTTCCTGTATGCGCGCGCCGGTATTGTAGAGGAAGGAGAGGAGTGCATGATCCCGCTGGCCGTCGATGGTCGAGCGATCGGGCTGGGCCAGAATGGCCTTCACTTCCTCCGGCTCCAGATAGCATGCCGCGTAGATCGGCGCCCTCTTTGTCGGAATGCGTAGGATCTCGGAACATTGCGCGATCGCCGTGGGCTCCCGATCAGCGACAAAGTTGAAGAAGCTGCGCAGCGCGGACAGGCGGCAGTTGCGAGTCCCGATCGTGTCTCCGCGTTCCTGCTCTGTGTAGCGCAGGAAGGCGCTTACCTCATGCGCGGTGAGGTCGGCCAAGTTGAGCTGCGCCACCGGTCGCCGACGGCGCTGGGCAACGAATCTGAGGAACAGTCGCCAGGTATCGCGGTACGAGCGAACGGTATGGACGGAAGCGTTCCGCTGCTGGACCATCCACTCGTAAAAGAAGGCATGCAACAATCTGGGGAAGGGGTCGGCTGGCTTCATGGCTACACCCCTTCGGCTACATGCAGGCAATGCGCCCCGAACGCACGGAAGCGCTCGCCGGCCTGCTGCAAGAGATCCTGCGTGACGGTGATGTAGACCAGCGTCGAGTGGATATCGCGGTGTCCGAGATAGGTCGCCAGGAATAGAAGCTTGTCCTGCGGATTGATGCCAGCGCGATACCACTCGAGAATGCGGTTCACCACAAACGAGTGACGAAGGTCGTGGATACGCGGACCGACCTTGCCCTTTGGTGGCTTGATTTCGGCGCGCCGCAATATGTCGACGAGCGCCCATGCGATGCTTTGAGAGCTGTAACGTGCGTCTCCCTGATCGTGCCAGAACAGCCCGGAATCCGGGCTTTGCGGCGCCTTCGCCTCGCGTCTTGCCTTCAGATATTCACGCAGTGCCGAGAGCGCGCTGTCGGTCAAAGGCAGGACTCGGGATTTGAAGAACTTGGTCTCCCGTATGGTGATCGCGCCGGATTGCAGATCGACGTCGCCAAGGTTCAGCCGCGCAAGCTCCCCCACACGCAACCCCGCGCAATAGGCCAACACCAGCATCGTATAGAGACTGATGGGACGAAGTGGTGCGCGCGGGGATGGATAGGTTCGGGCGATATCGAGGAGACGACGAACTTCCTCCGGGCTGTAGATGTAGGGCCGGCGCCAGTGCCGTGTGACCTGCTGCTGTGGACGCGGGTCTGGGCGTTTCAGTTCGACGCTGGGATCGAGATGATGCTGGGCCTTGGCCAGGACTCGAGCCAGCCGTTCGCACTCCGCTTGATGATAAGGGGTCGAACGCGCCGCTGACCAATGTTGCAGCATGACCGATACTGGCTCTCTGGCAAGCTCTGGATGAGCCTGTAGATAGCGATCGAAGCGCTGGAACCAGCGGGCCTGCGTCTCATACCGGAACCCTCTGGTGCGCATGAGAGCGATATGGTTGCGCATCAGATTACCAAGGACGCTGCCGAAGGGCGGGAACTGTCGAAGCGCTCCAAGCGCCTCATCGGACTCGGGCGCGAGCAGAGCGCGCAGGATCGCTTTGCTGCTATTCACGCCGTACTCGGCCCGCAGATCGGCAACGGGATTGCTGACGATCAATCCCTCCTGCGCCAGGAAGTCGAGGAAGCGATTGACGATGCGGGCGCGGTTGAGCAGCGTTGACTCGGGCCAGTGCATGGCGCGCTCGCGCAGCCAGCTTTCGAGCGCATCGCGGCTCACCTGTGAGGGCGCGCATTGATGTCCAACCACGGCTTCCTGGAAGCTGCGAAGCGCCTGACGATAATAGATCGGGCTGATCGGGCAGCGCAGCCGGAGTTGCCGGAGGTAGCGTCCGATGGCGCTACCATCCACGTCGGGCCAGACCTTCATGACCGCGCCTCCTGTCCTGGGATCTCCAGGGCAATCGCGCGGAGGTCCTCCGTCGCCAGTTTCAGATACGGGATCGTCGCTTCCGTCGATCGGTGCCCCAGTATGTCGCCGATGACTTTCTGCGGCACGGCTGCGCGGAGCAAACTTACGGCGCGTGCATGCCGGAAGATATGAGGGCCGCGTTTGCCGCTCGGCCTCACGCCGGCCGCCTCCATGCGCCCGCGAACCTCGCTGTAAATCCGCGACAGTGGGCGATAGGGCGCACGCGAACGGATGAAGATTTCCCGCGCGTCGGTTTTCGGACGCCCATGCTGCAAGTAATCGATCAGCGCCTTGCCCACCGGCTCCATCAGCGGCAAGAGCGAGCGAGCGCCGGTCTTGGAATGCCGGATGCGCAAGGTTTCCGCGCGCCAGTCGATGTCGTCCAACCGCAGCTGCGCGATTTCTCCGGCGCGCATCCCGTATGTCGAGAGCAGCAGCAAGATTGCGTAGCCACGCAGTCCCATCGGGGATCGATCTTTCCGCGTGGACTTCAGAACGGCGGCGACCTGGTCCAGGCTCAGCGCAGAGGGAATGCTCTCATAGGCATAGAGCATCGGGGCGATGATTTGCGGGGCCAGATCGACAGCGGTGCGGCCCGTCCTATGAAGATGCCGCAGCAACGACCGCAGCCGCTCGGCCACATCTTTCAGAGATTTCCGCCTCAGCCCAGGCGCCCGCGCTTCGAAGTAGGCATCCACGTCCCGGATGTTCAGTTCCGAGAAGCTGGCGATGTCGGCGCGCTCAATATACCAGGCGCAAAAATGCCTGGCTTCCCACATCAAGGCGTCGATCGATGCGACTGCCAGCCCGCGCTCCTCCCGCAGCCACTCTCGGTACTCGGTGCACACCGTTTGGCAGAGAACCTCACCGGGGCTCGCTGCCGGAGGTTCAGGTGGCCAACGCTTCTGCACGAGCCGTAACAGCGCATTGATGCCCGCCCGCGGAATGGATTGCCAATGAGCCGCCGGTGCGTAACCGTGACGCTGACGAAACCGCCGCGCCGAGCAGCGCAAATAGCGCGACACCTCTGCCGACGTCGCCGCATCTACTGCGATTTTCCCCTGCGCCAGGAAGTTAAGAAAGTGGTCGGCGCTGCGGCAGTAATTCTGGATGGCCACCGCGTTATATCGCTGCTGCGTGAGGAGCTCTCTGAGCTGGCCAATCAGAGCCCTGTGATCGTGTGGCATGCGAATCTCCTTGGCTGAGTCGGAACAACAGCCAAGGCCTCGTGCCGGAAATTAATGCGCAGCAAACCGCGGCGACGCGCGGAACTTTCCTTTGTCCACCGAAAGCCGCCCAGCGATCCTTCACATTATGGGCGGCTGGCGATTACTCGAGAAATGGCGAGCTCGCCATTTCTTGATCCAGGACGAGATATAGGCCGCATGGTCGGGACGCGGACGCGCCGCGATTCCAAGATCCGCGAGGATCATGCATGCTCCTGCCTCGGCCACGACCTCCTCCATGGCGTAGGCTTCCGAACCGAAGCGGCCCGACAGATCACGGTCGAGCCGGTGCTTCGCGGCCGTCGCATGAACGCCCTCATGAAACAGGACGCTGTAGTGTGCCGCCGCGTCCCTGAAAGCGCCGAACTCGGGCATATGGACCCTGTCCGCCGAAGGAAAATAGCAGGCCTGGGCGCCGCCGTAGACCGTCGTGATCCCGAGGTTCGTATAGAACGCCTCCGCGTGGGCGATGCGCTCGGCCTCCGACAGGTGCGTCGTCGGCTCGGAGGCGTAGCCGTCGACCTGAGCCTGATTGAACACCGGATAACCCCGCGCCAGGAAACGACGGCGGTCTTCGCCGCCGCCGTCCTGCTCATCCTCCGACTTGACCAATCCGATCTGCTTCCAGAACACCACTGTGGTGGAGCGCTCACCCTTGCGAACCCGTGCTCCGAGCTCCTGCCATTGCCGGTAGGTGCCCCAAAGGCCCGTCGGATATCCGGCGCTATGAGCCACGACCCACAAGGCCAGCACGTTTACGCCGCGATAGGTCTTGCCGGACGCGACATTCACCGGCCGCGCTGTCGTGGCGCCGTCATGATGCCACGGCATGCTGTAATCGTCGGTTCCAGCCTCAATCGCGGCGACGATCTCGGCGGTGATGTGGGCGTAGATATCCGCGCGATCCTGCGAGGCCATGATCAAGCCTCCCCCGCACAAAATCGCACGCCACCAACAATGACAGTTGCGACGATACATAATTCGTGCAGAATGGTCGCGGCCCAATCGGGTGGGCCTGCGAAGGCTCCGTCAGGCGGCATCTGAATGTGGTCGGTCGATGGGGCATAGAAGGCCCGGTCGCCACCGATCGCGACGCGGACGCCGCTCCCTTTGACGATCAGATCGGCGTCCACGATGCGGTCAGCGACCGGCTTTGGAGCCTCGGGCTCGCCAAGCTCAGGGATTCCGTCGAGTTGTGAGGCGTGGAAGACGACATAGGCGCGGAGCAGCGGGATCGTTCGCCTGTCTTCTTCGTCGCTCCGGTTTTCGAGCTTCTTGTAGAAGAAGACGATCGCGCCCTTCTCGCCTTTGCGGACCTGCCAGCCACGCGCGGCCGCCTGCCTGTAGCTCATCCAGCGCGGATCGCCTCCGAATGCGCGGGGCGACATGGCGAGCGCAAGCGCGTTGATTCCGCGATAGGTGCGACCCGTGACGGGGTTCATCGGACTCTCGCCTGCGGAGCATTTCCTGGGGTCCCAGGGCCTCCTCCAGGGGAGCACTCCATCCTCGAGCTTCGCGATGATGGTGTTCGTCAGCTCTTCGTAGTGGTCGCGCCGAGCGACGTCGTGATTCAGTTTCTTCATTGGACTGTCCTCTCTCCATTTCTGGACCTGAACAGCCCCTC
>DATEQL010001003.1:0-6681 GCA_035272665.1 Allostellaceae bacterium | reverse complement strand
CGACGTGGTGAAGACATCCTCGTGCGGGACCTCCAGGAATGGCGCGGTGCCGCCGTCACGCTCGACTTGCAGCACCTCCACGGAGCCGTCGTCTCGCACCCGGACGGCCAAGCGGACGGTCAGCCTGTCGTCTATCAGCAGGCCAGAATAGCCCGAATTTTCGAAGACGAGGCGGCTCTCGCCAGTGGTGACGTCAATGCGGACCACATCGAAATGTCGCCGATCGCAAGCATTTACGCCAAACAGCATCTCAGTCGGATAATCACTAGATGCGCGCCAGATGAACGAGCGCACGCCAGGCTGCTCGGTGAGCGCCAGCTCCTGGCCGGTGTCTAGATCCACGCTGTGACAGCGGTAGTTTTCATCTCCGTCGCTGTCGCGGAGGACCACGAGGTGACGGTCGGTGTAGGCCCAGAGGTAGCTGGAGATCGACCGCCGTGTCTCCCATGTGACCTGCCGCGCCTGTCCGATGTCGTTCAACGGGGCAATAAAGACATTCTGGATACCGGCCACCGGCTCGGTCCAGGCGAGCTGAGCCCCGTCCGAGCTGAGCTGGACGTTCGCGCGGTCCGGATTGCGGAAAAACGTGCGGCGGGGCACGAGCGGGACGATCGCCTCTGGTGCAGACCCGAGATTCAGAGACATGCGCATCTCAAGGTGAAGACATCCATCGCCGATATGGCGCCGCGAGCGGCTATTACACGGTGCGTTTGGCCCGGCGGGTCGGACCGAGGAACTACGTTTTCGCTGAGGACGTCGTTCCCAGCAACGCAGTGGTTGATTTTCGCGGCCGAATCATTAACGTATATGGCGAAACGCCATGGAAGGTTTTCAACCGGAGTCGCAAACGCGCCTTTAGGCGACGATCGCTCAGTCGGCCGAGAACGGGAGTTGGGAGATGTCCGGCCAATTTTCTGCAAGCCTCTCTCTCGACGAACCGCCGGGACGAGCTAGCACTACGCCCATCCCCGCTCCGCGTAGCGCGCGCCCGCCCGCTGATTCGCTCGGTATCTCCGATACTGGAACCGATAGACCTGAGCTCGAAGCGGCGCCGCCGGCCCCGGCGTCGCGCCGTGGGGGTGCCGAATTGGGGCTGCAGGTCGGCATCTTTTTGTATCTCGCCTGCATCGCGTTCCTCGGCGCCGCGATCATCGTGGTTTTCTTCGGTATCGCGTTTTCCCTGCTCCGGCATCCGACCGGAGAAGTTACCGACAATTCCGGCGCAGGCGATCGCCATATGGTACCAGTCGGGGCAAAACCGGAAACGCCGCTGTCGGTGCTTACCTTGTCCGCGGTCCCGCCGCGTTCCGCGCCCGTGCCGCTGATCGGCGAGGCGCCGGCGAGCGCTGCACCAGTCGCAGCGTTCCCTGCTGACCTACCGGCGGCGGCTGCGGCCACACCCGGGTCGACGCCCGCCGTGACCGCGCCTGCCGCGTCGGAGCCGGGTTCGATACAACTCTCCATGGTAGGGACGCAACCCGGCCAAAGATCACGTCCGAACGCGATCGTAGAGACGCCGGGTGTACCACCCGAGCCGCTCCTTGAGCCGATCCCCGGGCAAACCGGCACACATTCTCGGCTAAAACGGCCCGGAAATGCATCGGCCGAAATCGTACACGGAGTGGTTGCCGACGCCGCTAATGCGATGACATGGGTGCTCGACGACCAGATCGTCAATCTTTGGGGGATTCGTCCGGGGTCCCCGAACCTGTTTCCTTCTCTGATCGGATTCGTGGACCAGGTGCGCGCCAAGGGCGCCGTCGAATGCCGTAGACAGACGCACAGCAGCCGCTACCGATGCCTGATGGCAAGCGGTGAGGATCTTGCCGAAGCGGCCCTCCTCGCGGGTGTCGGGCGGGCGGCTGAAGGGGCGACCGTCGCCTATCGGAACGCCGAAGCGCAAGCGCATCAGAGGGGCAGGGGCCTGTGGGCGAGGCCATGATCGCCGTGCAGTCGAGCCGAGATCGCAAGTTGCTATTCGAGACCGGCAAAGTCGACATCAAGTGCGAGCGCTGCCGGTTTCGGGCCGCCGGTACCGATCGCGAGCTCGGCATCTTCGAGTTCGCCGGTGTCGCGGCGAAACGCGCACCGACCTGCCGCAGCAGCCGCAAGGGCCGCTTGGCTCAGCAGCTTGCCACCTTAGTAGAGCCCGGGGATCAGCCGCCATGTACGGGCGCAGAAGGCGTCATATGCGGCGCCGAACTGTGTGCGCAGCAGGTTCTCTTCCGCTCTGATGCGTGCCAGGAGCGGCGGAATAATGAGCGCCGTCAGCAGCACGCCGACACCTGAGCGAAAGGCGAGACCCCACCCGAGCGAGTTGACGAGCAATCCGAGGTAACTGGGGTGGCGGATGACACGATAGATGCCACTCGTCTCCAGGGTGTGTCCGGGTTGGATCGCGACCAACCCGCTAAAGCGACGGCCGAGCACAAAGACCGGCCAGATCCGCAGCGCACCGCCGAGTGTGAAAAGCGCGACGCCGAACCAGCGAACGGCATCGCCGTCGAGGATCCAGAACCCCTTTCGGTCAGCGTAGGCGGGTAGATAGGCGGCCAGCAGCCCGATCAGCGTGAAGGCGACGATGACCCAGCGGTTGGCGCGATCCTCACGATCGCCGGCGCTGAGGTTTCCGTCGCTGAAGAGCGCTGCGCCGGAGAGGGCGAAGAGCACGATCGCAAGGGCAATCAGGGCCGGATGGGAGAAGAAGGCGGCAAACCCGCCCCAACCGAGGACGGCCAGGGCGAGATAGGCGGCGGTGCCGACAACGGTCAGCGTCAATCGAAGGATCGGCATGCCCGTTGGTCGGTCATCTTACTCCGCTGCTCAGAGGGTATAGCGATGCGCGATCGTGGTGCGAGAGGCTTATTTGTTCCCAGTGTGGCAGGCGCAAGGTCGACATCCACCTTCGCGACCGCGTCTGCCCTGAGCGGGGGGCCGCGCGGCTTGCGCAGCTTTATCCAACTCGGAAACTGACCCAACTTGGTCCAGTTTGTCGCCCGCTTGATGGTAGGGCCGGGGCTCCTTGATTGCGATAATCACCATACATAAATTGTTTCTCCCACATTAGGAATGCCTAGCGCGGGGGCGCTCGGGATGGATCGTGGCTGGACCAAGGAGGTGCAGATGGCTGATGATGTCACGAAGATCGCTGGGGTTGGGAACCGGGGCCGCATCGGACGCGCGTTTTCAACCTGAAGAAGAGATCCTGCTGTAGATTTGCTGCAGGTGCAATCACGAGAAATAATTGACTCAACTGTTTGTTGCGCCTCGCGCGCCCGAGGCGCCTTGCTGCTCGTAATCCCCGGGCCGAACCGATCCAAGGAGGGGAATGTGACGACAGCACCAATTCGCCCGGTCGAGGCGTGCCTCGTCGAGCTGTTTCAACATCTGGGGATCGAGAAAGCCCACATTGCGGCCGGGCGGCTGGGTCTCACCGACTGGCAGGGATTGGCAAACCTCCACCCCGATCGGGTTGCGTCGCTGACCCTGATCAATCCTCCGATACTCGACGCGCATCGGCTCCGGGACCTCGCCTCCCGGCTGTTGGCGGTGGCGGGAGACCTGGGGCCGACGGCGGAGGGTTCGGTGAAACTTCTCGCCGATCTTCCCGAGGCGCATTCGCACATCCTGCGCGGCTTCGAGTGCCACCCCTGGTCGGACGTCATCGCCGATCGGGGGTCGGAAATCGGCTCCGCGATGCTGGGCTTTCTCGATCGCCACGCAGCCCCGGCGCTCGCGTTGCCGCAGCGGGAAGGCGAGGCGGCGGAGATCTCCTATCGGGTTCGCGGCGTAGGCCCGCCTCTGGTCTTGATGCCGCTCGACTTGGCGCCATCACAATGGGAACCGCTGATTTCGACGCTCAGCGCGCGCTATTGCACGATCACTCTCGGCGGGCCGCTCGTCGGCGCCGTCGGCGTCCTCGAAGCGCGCGGCCGCTCGACTTATCTGGGCCTCGTCCGGACTGTCTTGGACCTGGTGCAAATACGGCCGGAAGAGGTGATCCTCGAGGTCGGCGGCGGATCGGGGGTGGTCCTGCGCGAGATCGCACGCCGCACTGCCGGCGGCGCGAACCCTATCATCGATATTGACATCAACCCTTATCTGCTGCGCGAGGCAGCTTCCTTGGCAAAGCGCGCCAGGCTCGCCGAGCGCATGAGCTTTCAGGAAGGGAGCGCCGAGGCGGTCCCGCTCGCCGACGACAGTGTCGATGTGGCGCTCTCCTTCACGGTCATGGAGGAGGGCGACGCGGACCGGATGCTCGCCGAGTTGGTACGGGTCACTCGGCCCGGCGGGCGGATCGCCGCCATCGTCCGATCCCGCGACTTGCCCTCCTGGGCGAACTTGCCGACCAGCGCAGCGTTGCGGGCCAAGGTCGACAGGCCCGGATTGATTGGTGCCGGCGTCGCCTCTGCCGGATGCGCCGACGCCAGCCTCTATCGGCGCTTTCATGCGGCGGGACTGACCGGGCTGAAATGCTTTCCTCAGCTCGTCGCGGTGACCCCCGCCGAGGTGTCGCGGTTTACCATTTCCCAGCAACAGATTCTCGCAACACTGACCGCAGAGGAAGCCGCCGAGTGGCGCTCCGCCGCCGCGCAGGCCGAAGCCGAGGGGACATTCTTCATCGCCGCGGGCCATCACTGCGCGGTCGGCACCAAGCCGGCTTAGAGGGCGTGAAAAAGCAGCCGATGTGGTCATTCCGGGGCGCGGGGGTCGGCCCCGCGAGCCCGGAATCCAAGAACACAGGCCTGAAAAAGTTCAGCACCGATAGGTGTTCATAGATTCCGGGCCTGGCCCGCGGGCCATCCCGGAATGACATGGGTACGGTGACGGGGCTTTTACGGAGGACAGGATGAGGATCTGCTGGTTCAACGACAATCGCCTCGGGCTGGTCGAGGGCGACCGCGTCCGCGACGCGAGCGGGGCGCTCGAAAGCCTGCCCAAGCCCGCATATCCGTTCCCGCCCAAGGGCGATGCGCTGGTCGCCAATCTCGACCGGCTGAAGCCCGCCATCCTCGCCGCGGCCGAGGGCGGCGCCTCCCTTGGGATTAGCGAGGTCAGGTTCCTCAGCCCAGTTGCGGCGCCGACCAAGATCATCGGCACGCCGACCAACTACCGCGACCACATCGCCGAGGCGGACCGGCAACGCGAGGTGTTCGGCGGGCGCTACTTGGGCTCGATCGAGGAGCAGGGACTGTTCCTCAAGGCAACCAGCGCCTTGGTGGGTCCGGGCGAGGGCGTGCGGCTGCGCTTTCCGGACCGCCGCACCGATCAGGAGATGGAATTGGGCTTCGTGATCGGCCGGCAAGCTTCCAACATCGGCAAGGAAGAGGCGCTCGACTATGTCGCCGGCTATTCGATCGCCCTCGACATGGTCGTGCGCGGCACCCAGGACCGCAGCTTCCGCAAATCGATCGACACCTACGCCGTGCTCGGCCCCTGGCTGGTGACCGCGGACGAGGTCCCCGATCCGCAGAACCTCGACTTCTTTCTCGCCGTCAACGGCGAGGTGAAGCAGAAATCCAACACGAGCCTGATGATCATGGATCTGAGGACGCAGATCTCTTGGGCTTCGACCTACTACACCTTGTGGCCGGGTGACATCATCATGAGCGGCACCTGCTCGGGTGTCAGCCAGGTCAAGCCGGGCGACATCCTGCATTGCGCGATCGACAAGGTGGCAAGCTGCGATGTCCGCATCCTCGGATGAGGCGGACCGTGAGCAATAGGCGGCCGCATGTGCTGATCGCCGGCGCCGGGATCGGCGGGTTGTCGGTCGCACTCGCCCTGTTGCAGCGGGGTTTCGAGGTCGATGTCTACGAGCAGGCGCCGCGGCTCGAGGAAGTCGGCGCCGGGGTGCAGCTGAGCCCGAACGGAACCCGCGCGCTGCAAGCCCTTGGGGTTCTCGAGGCGCTCGAGAGACTGTCCTGCACGGCCGAAGGCAAGGAAGTCCGCCATTGGAAGACCGGCGAGACGTGGAAGCTCTTCGACCTCGGGGCGGAGGCGATCGAGCGCTACGGTTTTCCCTATTTGACCGTTTGGCGTCCCGACCTGCTCGAAACCCTCGCCGCCGCGGTCGAGTGCGAGAAGCCGGATGCGATCCATCTCGGCTCACGCTGTACCGGGTTTACCCGCGCGGGCGAGCAAGTGAGCCTGCTCCTCGATGGGGGCCGCGAGGTCGTGGGGGACGCGCTGGTCGGCGCCGACGGGGTGCATTCGCAGATCCGCCGCGAATTGTTCGGCGCCGAGGAGCCGAAATTCTCGGGCATGATCGCCTGGCGCGGTGTCATTCCGATGGCGGCGCTGCCGCGGCACATGGCGCGCATGGTCGGCACCAATTGGGTCGGGCCCGGCGGCCACGTCGTCCATTATCCGCTCCACCGCGGCGAATTGATGAATTTCGTCGGGATCGTCGAGCGCAGCGACTGGCGCGTCGAATCCTGGTCGGCGCGCGGCAGCGCCGCGGAATGCGCCGCCGATTTCACCGGATGGCACGAGGATGTTCACCGGCTGATCGCCAACGCTCCGACGCTCTTCAAATGGGCGATGATGGTGCGCGAGCCGATGGAACGCTGGAGCGTCGGTCCGGCAACCTTGCTCGGCGACGCGTGCCACCCGACCCTGCCGATGCTGGCGCAGGGCGCGGTGATGGCGATCGAGGACGGGCTCATCCTCGCCCGCTGC
>DATEQL010001002.1:0-5698 GCA_035272665.1 Allostellaceae bacterium | reverse complement strand
GCGGCCGGCCGGGATCTGAGATAGGGGATCGCCTATGGCGTTGAAGATCTATGGCGTCGCACGGTCACGCGCAGCTCGCGTGTTGTGGATGGCCAAGGAGCTCGGGCTCGACTACGAGCACGTAAAGGTCGATTTCGCCACCGGCGAGACGCGCCAGCCCGCGCATCTGGCGCTCAAACCCGAATGGGCACATTCCGGCGATCGACGACGACGGTGTCATCCTCTGGGAGTCGATGGCGATTAACCTCTATCTCGCCAAGAAATACAACACGGCCGGGCTCTATCCGACCCGCCTCGAAGACGAGGCTCGGGCCTGGCAGTGGAGCTTCTGGGGCATGACCGACGTCGAGCGGCCGCTGCTGACCGCGATGATGAACCGCGCCATCTTTCCGGAGAACCAGCGCGACCTTGCGGCGGCGGACGCTGCCGAGGAGACATTGGCCCAGCCGCTCGGGGTGCTGGACGGCGTTCTCGGCCGCACCCCGCACCTGCTCGGCGAGCATTTCACGGTCGCCGACCTCAACGTCGCCAGCACCCTCGCCTGGGCGCGGCCGGCGCAGATCGACATGTCCTCCTTCCCGAAGGTCGCCGAGTGGCTCAGGATCTGCGCCGAGCGGCCCGCGGCGCGCACCGTCCGCCAGCTGCAGCGGGAATGAGGGACAACATTCCGGATACGGTCGTCTATGTGTCGAATGCCGCGAGCAAAGACATTCATGTCCTCGCGATGAACCGCGAGGGGGGAGCTGACCGTCCTCTACAAAGTCCCGGTGCCCGGCACCGATAAGCCGTCACCCTCGAGCATACCGATGGCGGTCTCGCCAGACCTTCGGTTTCTCTAGGCCGCGCTGCGTAGCGACGCCTTTCGGGTATCGAGCTTTGCGATCGACCCGGCGAGCGGGCGGCTGATCCACCTCGCGGCCACGCCGCTGTGGGACAGCATGGCCTATATCGTGACCGATCGGGCCGGCCGGTACCTGCTGAGCGCCTCCTATCCGGGCAACAAGCTGACGATCAATCCGATCGGCGACAACGGGCAGGTTGTCGTCGATGCGACAACAAATATTGCTACACGACGAGCCTCGACGCCGACATCGTCATGGAGTGGAAGTTCGACCCCGCCAGCAGGACCCTCTCCCCCAGCGGGCATGGCGAAGTTCACACCAAGCCCGGTGCGGGTCCGCGGCATATGTCGCTCCATCCCAATCGGCGCTTCCTGTACCTGATCACCGAGACGATCGACACGATCGGTACCTATGGCATCGACCCCGCATCCGGGACTTTGACCGAGCTGCAATTCGTCGACGCACGGCCGCCCGATTTCAAATAGCAGCCCGCCGCCGCCGATCTGCACGTGACCCCGGCCGGCCGGTTTCTCTATGGCAGCGAGCGCAAGACCAGCACGCTCGCCAGCTACCGCATCGACCCCGACAAAGGGACCCTGTCACCGATCGGTCACTTTCCGACCGAGACGGCGCCGCGCGGCTTCAATATCAACCCGCGCAGCCGTTTCCTGCTGTCGGTCGGGCTCGATTCGAACGCGATGAGGGTCTATCGGATCGTGACTTTGGCCCGCACTCCCTGGTCGACGGGAGAATATCGGGAAAAGCGCGTTCTCGCTGCGTTGCCGACCGCAATCTCGATCCGCAAGTTATTGTAATCCCGGCGATCGGGCGGCGAAATTCCCTGACCGGTCGAACACGGAACGAAATCGGTCGAACCGAGATTTTAAATCGGCCGAACAGAGAAGGCCCAGGGAAGCAAAAACCACTCACCATGCCCGGTGACTCGACACCTGGCGCGGCTCGCCTTCTTCACGGTCGAGGTCGAGTTCAGGGATTTTCGCAGGCCAGCCGCCCGCCTGAGGCTCGGAGCAGATCTGCGTCGCGCACTTTGACGAAAGCGGGCATATTCTCCTCGGCTTATCAATCCTCGGAGCCATTCGGTCTATGGAAAATTTGATCCGCTTTCTGATGGTGGAGCGGCACCGTGGCGCCGCTCTCACCCCGCCCGGGTCATCGTCTGCTGCGCTGTCCGATCTGTCGGCTTGGCCTCGGCGCCGCGGCGGGCGCGCTCGTCTGTCGTAACCGCCACAGCTTCGATCTCGCGCGTGAGGGCTATGTCAACCTGCTGCCTGGCAACCGTCGGTGCCCGGCGGAAGGCGGCGACCGGCTCGATCAGCTGACGCATCGAGCGGCATTCCTCGAAGCAGGTCATTTCGACTTCATCGCGGCGGCGATCCGGTGGCACTTGCGACAGACCGTCGCGCTGCCGGCCGACCGATCCTGGCGTGTTCCTCGATGCCGGCTCCGGAACCGGCCATCACCTCGCGGGCATCGCGGCGGACCTCGGCCTTCCGGTGGTCGGTCTCGGACTCGATACTGCGGCCGCCGCAACGCGTCTGGCGGCGCGACGCTGGCCAGGCCTTGCGTTTGCCGTGGCTGATCTGTGGGCCGGCTGGCCGGTGCACGATGCGGCACTCGATCTGGTAATCAGCGTCTTCGCGCCGAAGAATTTCGCCGAGACGGCGCGGGTGCTCCGGCCGGGCGGCTGGCTCGCTCTCGTTTACCCGAGGGCAAATCATCTTGTCGAACTGAGGCAGCATTTCGTGCTGATGCATCACCATCAGTACAAGGCAGCACGTTATGCCAAGGCTGTGAGCCGGACGATCGGGCCGCCCACCGTGACACGGCTTGTCCGCCGCACGGTTCTCGACCCCGCCGCCGTGTGTCATGTGGTGCTGATGGGGCCCGCGGCCCGCCATATCGCTCCGCCGGCTCTCGACGCCGCGACGGGGCCGACTGCAGTCACCTTCGATATCGATGTCCTGTTCGCGCGCCGAGCGAGGAGGAGCGCCGGCTGAAACTCGTGTTCACGACCGTAAATATTGCCCCCTCTTGATGACACCTTAAGGCGCGAGGAACAGGCAATGGAATTGGAACTGTGTGTCCGGCGGGCCAGCCAGCGTGACGTGAAGGTGCCGCGCCATTGCCGAGGCCTGCCGCGGGGCAGGCATGATGTCTCCTCAACGGTCGAGTCGGTGTATCTTTCGCCTACTCGTCTTCAGCTTGGGTCGCAACGGAACGAAGATGTCACTGAACATGAGAACGGTTTCGATAATCTGCTGCATCGCCCTGCTCGCGTTGAACGCCTTGCCGCTGTTCCCTGCCGCCGGCCCATTCCATTTGTATTTTTCGGGGGCTTCTCTGGCGGTTGCCCTCGTTCTGCTCGTGGAAATGCTCGTCACCCGCGGCAAGCGACCCGAGCCCGAGCGCCGCAAAGCCGAGGCCGCCAAGCCTATACTATTCCCGGCAGCCGGCAACCAGGCCGAAGCAGAAATTGTCAGCTTCCTCGCCACACTTCAGGAGCGGGGCCGGTTGGTCGACTTTCTGATGGAGGATATTACGACCTACAACGACGCCCAAGTTGGGGCCGCCGCTCGCGTCCTCCACGAGGGGTGCAAAGCGGCCCTGCAGGAACACTTCAGAGTCAGACCCTTGCGCGAAGAAAGCGAGGGATCGCACGTCACCGTCGCCATCGGATATGCAGCCGATGAGTATCGTCTCATCGGTAAGATCAGCGGGGCAGGGCCGTTCTCGGGAACGCTCGTCCATCGCGGCTGGAAAACGGAGTCGGTGAAACTGCCCCGCATTGTTCGGGTGAACGCTGAGAGGCTGCCAACAATTGCGCCTGCGGAGGTCGAACTGAAGTAAGCTGCAAAGAGCAATCGGCGTGCGACACAGCACGTCGCGGCCGCGAGTACCGCGACCGCCGAACTCGGCGGGAGATCCGATGTTCTCCCGCAGGAGAGGCGCCGCCAGGTCCGAATATCTTCTCACAAAGCAAACCGAGACCTTCAGCTCATGACCACCCGTTTCAGTCTAGGGATCGACCTTGGCACAACTAACAGTGCGATCGCGCTCACTGATCTGGAGTCCGATCACACCGAGGTATTGGAAGTCACCCAAATACTTGGACCCAATCAGATCGGCGAGAAACCCACCCTGCCCTCCGCGCTCTACATCCCCCACCCCGACGAATTCCCGGAGAATTCGTTTCCGCTGCCTTGGGAGAACGAGGCCGGCGACATCACGATGTCGGGTCATTTTGCCCGCGAGCATGGCATTCTAATTCCCGATCGGCTCATCACCTCCGCCAAGTCGTGGCTCTCCAACCCGCATATAGACCCCAAGCGTCCATCCCTTCCGTGGAAATCAGAGATCCAGGATCAGAAGCTCTCGCCGTTTGAGTGCTCGCGACGATACCTTGCGCACCTCAAGAACGCCTTTCTCTATGCTGGCCGCGTGCAAGGGCGGAACTGGGACCTTTCTGAAACTGAGATTGTCCTGACGGTCCCGGCATCATTCGACGCGGTTGCGCAAACCTTGACCGCCGAAGCGGCGGAGGTCGCCGGTCTCGGCCAAGTCACCTTGCTTGAAGAACCGCAGGCGGCGTTCTACGCTTGGCTCGCGCGGGCAGGCAGGGAGTGGCGTTCGCTGATCAGCCCGGGTGACGTTATCCTCGTCTGTGATGTCGGCGGCGGCACCGCCGATTTCAGCCTGATTGCCGTTACCGACAGCAATGGCGCGTTAGAGCTCGAACGCATCAGCGTCGGCGAACACATACTCCTGGGCGGCGACAACATGGATCTGGCGCTTGCCTATACGCTTCAGGCCAAACTCGAAGCCGAGGGAAGGTCGATCGATGCCTGGCAATTTCTCGCACTCGTCCATACCGCTTCCAGAGCCAAGGTCGCGTTGTTCGACGACGACAAATTGCCCGAAGTCCCGATTGCGGTTCCCTCACGGGGCTCGAGCCTGTTCGCCAGAACCGTTTCAACAACCCTCGAGCGAGCGACCCTCGAGCAAGTCGTTCTCGACGGTTTTTTCGCAAAGACCACTATCAGCGATCTGCCCCAGGAGGCACGTCGAGGAGGACTGCAGGAATTCGGCCTGCCTTTCGCAGCCGATCCGGTGATCAGCAAACATCTGGCGCGCTTTCTCTGCCGGAGTCGAGCGAACCTGAGCAGCAGTCAATCTCTTTCTACACTGGGGGAAGGCCAGCTGGGGTCAACCGAATTCGTCATGCCCACCGCGGTCCTCTTTAACGGCGGTGTTTTTAAGAGTGGGCCGATACGCAGCCGAGTGCTCGAGCTGCTCACTTCGTGGAACGAAGGAAAACCGGTTCGCGAGTTGCGGGGGATCGAACTGGATCTCGCTGTCGCAAAAGGGGCTTCTTTCTATGGGCGAACTCGAGTGACGCAGAAAGGTATTCGGATCAAGGCCGGAGCAGCGCGCTCGTACTACATCGGCCTCGAGAGCTCGATGCCGGCTGTGCCGGGATTCAAACCGCCGATGAAGGCGCTGTGTGTCGTTCCACAAGGGATGCAGGAGGGTTCGGAACTCCTTATCGAAGGACGAGACTTTGGTCTTCTCACCGGGCAGCCCGCCGAATTCCGGTTCTATTCGTCGGCAGTCCGAAGCGGCGATCAACCGGGGCAGATCCTGCCTGATGCCGAACGTGAGCTGGAGGACACCAGCTCGCTTGAAATCAATTTGCCTTCGCTCCCTGATTTTCCTGCGGGACAGGTCGTTCCTGTGCAAATCAACTCGGTCGTGACCGAACTGGGCACGCTCGAGCTGTGGATGAAGCACATGAATTCCGATCGCCGATGGAAGATCGAATTCCAGGTCAGGACGGA
>DATEQL010001001.1:0-2570 GCA_035272665.1 Allostellaceae bacterium | reverse complement strand
CCGGTAGGGCCTTGACACGTTAACGTAGGCTCGCCAGAGCAGCTCAGCGTAACAGGCAGATTGTAAGCAGCAGCACCCGCGCCCGCGCACTGCGGGCCTCCCGTTGCGGTAGGACAGCCGCTTCCCACCGGGAATTGGGTCCCGAACCATGTGTTATTTTGGCAACTTGTATTCATTAACGGAATCAAACTGATATCGTAATAAATACAAGTAGTACCTACGCCTTGACCGAAACAAGGAGTGAAGGTGCTGGTATTGAGGGAAAAATTTGTTTCGATCAGGGTTTGCTGATTTTGTTGCGCTTGCGAACAGTCGAGACCCTTAGTACCCGGGGTGGTATTCACGGCACAGAACCGTGAACCGGGATTGGCATTAGTGTCGAATGCCACCGTAGCTTGGCACGTTCCGTTGTTCTGAATTTCGACTGTCTGGGGAGCGAACGTTGTGCAACCCGAACCCCAATTTATCGAAGCACCCGCTTGGGGAAAAAAGCCCACCCAAATTGGCCCGCCGGTGGTGTTTACGATGTTCACATTGCTACTTCCCTCGGCTAAGCCCAGAGACGGCTGACACGCCTTCTGCGCTATCGCTCTGAGCCGCGGGTCGGAGATCGGGAACGTCTCTCCGGTCTTCTGGTTCTCGAATCGCGGTTCGGCGCCTTGAGGGCATAGTACAACCAAATCAGCGAGACTTTTATCTGATCCGGTCAAATGTATGACAGGAGGGTGCCGGTCATCGTCGGCCAAAACGCGATCGCTGCTCGTCAGCAGTCCGACCGTCAGCGCGGCAAGCCAAATGCCATGGGCGATCGGCATCCGTCGCCGGCAAAACGCGGCACCGCGTAAAGCCTGAAGTGGCTTCTGGAGTCCTGCGTCGGGGACGCCGAGCATCCTCGCGACGGCGATCGCAAGTAGCGAAGTCAGTCGCTTCATTCGTTTCCTCCGGTCGGTGGCACTAACAGTAACCACCGCTCAAAAAAGACAACACCAAAGTTAACCAAATCTTAGGTTGCCCGGCGGGCTGGACGATAAATTCCTGCGCCCGACCCGCCGCGCGCTCGGCGAGGCAGGCGCGGCGGCGCTCTACGAGCGCCTACGCGGCTCGAGAGTGAAGAGGTTCTAAGCTGGCTGGGCGCTCAGCCGTAGCGCTGACTGCACCTCCGGACAAGGACATCTGGCTGCACCTCCGGACAAGGACATAAAGGGTCAGGAACCTGCCAAGCCTGCGCTCGAGATCGCCGCCCGGTGAGTCCATCCATCGTCAACCGCCGTGGGCGTGCTCGTGCCGATGATGCGTATCCGGGTAGTGAGGGTGCTTGTGGATCATCGGCATGTGCCGATGCCAGTGGCTGTGGAGTTCGCCTACTGGATCGTTCGGAGCGTGCGAATGCCGGTGATGGGCATCATGAGTGTGCCGGTGCTCATGGTCGATGGCCTCGTGCTGATGTTCGTGTTCGTGGGCTTCCGACAGGTGCAGATAAAGGCCGATTGCCATCAGGCAGCCGGCGCCGAAGAGGCGAGCGGTGATTGGCTCGTCGAAGATTGCCACGGCCAGAATCGCCCCGATAAAGGGGGCCGTCGAAAAATATGCACCCGTCCTCGCTGCTCCCAGATGACGCAGCCCCAGGACGAATAAGACCAGGCTGACCCCGTATCCGAGAAAGCCGACCAGCATGGCCCCGCCGAGCGCGGAGATCCTCGGCAGATAGGCACCCGCCATCAGCGCGAAGGCGAGGTTCACAGCGCCCGCTACCAGCCCCTTGATCAGCGCTATCTGAACCGGATCGGCCGCACTCAATTTACGGGTCAGGTTGTTGTCGAGGCCCCAGGCGACACAGGCTCCCGCTATCGCGATTGCACCCGGCCCGAACCCTCCCGGTCCACCTTGCCATGACAGCAGGACAGCCCCGGCGAGGATCGCCGCCGCCCCGACCAGGAGCCGCCGATCGACATTTTCTCGGAACACAACCCAGGCTATCACCATCGTCGCGAGGCTTTCCAAATTGAGCAGCAGTGCCGTTGACGAAGCCGGCGTCGTCGTCAAACCGATCATCAGCAGGACCGGTCCAATCGCTCCACCGCTCAGCACGACGAGTGCCAGCCAGGGCATGTCCGCCCGCCGCAGCGGCGCCTCCGCCGCGGCAAGGCCGACCGCACGGCGTCCCAGATGAATGATGCCGAGGCCGATGCCTGAACCGAGATAAAGAAGACCCGCAAGCAGCCACGGGGCTATGCCATCGCCCAGCAGGAGCTTGGCGAATGGCGTGCTCGCCCCGAACAGGGCGGCGGATGCGATGGCCAACGGCGCGCCGGGCCAAGCCAAGAGATCGCGACGCATCGAACGCCTCCCGAGGGCGCAAACTATAGCGGGGTATCGCTCACGCCGTAATCGGTTGGATCAGGTCGGCCGGCGCCCATGCGCGCCAGGCCTACCCGCGGTTGACGCGCGCCGGCAGACGGCCGAGATTGGTCGAAGTGCGGGCCCCGGCGGACGTCGCTTGCGTCTTCCTCAGAGCACCTCGATACCCGTCCTGATTGGCGCGCGATCGGAGAACCTGCAGTGACTTTCAG
>DATEQL010001000.1:0-4548 GCA_035272665.1 Allostellaceae bacterium | reverse complement strand
GAAGATCTGATCGAGGTAATGGCCCACCTTTATCGCCGCGCTGCGGCCGGCTGGGACTGTCTCGTTCGCCGGCGGCTGATAAATGTCACTCATGGCGTCCATCAGCATGTAGCCGGCGAGGCTATGGGTGATGATTGCCGTTGGAATATTGGCCTCACCCCCGCTGCAAGTCCGCGGATTCGTTTGATCCGGAGCGCCCCCGACAAAGACGCAGAGGGCGCGCTCTACGAAGGGACGCAAGACATCCCGGTATTGGCCGCCATAGAGGACGACGTCTGCGAGGTTCTGCTGCTCGAACGTCTTCGCCAGGTTGTGGAGGAGCGCTCCCTGCGGACGGTTCGGCTCGTCGAGCGTCGTCTTCGGTACGTCGGTCAAAGTCGACCAGCGCAAATACATGAAGGTGACCTGTCGGTCGGGCTCGCGAGGTCGAAGCGGTAAAGCAGCCCGGTGTGTTCCGCATTCGGCGCCGGGATCGGCGTCGGCTCCGGCAGCGCAAAATGCGCGCAGGTCTCGCTGGGATCGATGGCGGGCGGTGTTTGCTGCGTCACGCGCAGGGCCTTGGTCAGATGAAGGAGAAGCGTGTCGGGATCGCATCCCAGATGCACGCCGATGCCGTGCACGAACAAAATCCGCATGCGATCGGAGCCCGGCGCCAGGTCGGCAATGCCCAAGAATTTGCCTGGCGGCGTCTCCGGATATACCGGAACGACATCCGGGCTCATGTAGTAGCACGACGAGACCAGCGCGTCGACCCAGACGACGCAAAGTCGCCACACAATTCGGCGCAGGTGACGAGTTGACATGACCATCTCTCCGGCAGGCGCTGCCGATGGCCTCCATCGCCCTCGATACTTACTTGTTGCATTGGCGACCAAGAGCGGCGAACAATCCCGTATCCAACTCAAAATCCTGGAGATATGCTGCATCAAATTCGACTTGAACCGGCGCCAAAGCTCGCTGGCATATATCGCCTGGAACCAGAACCGTCTGGTCCATACCGATGACGAGTACAAGCAGAAGTTTGGCCGCCCCTGATCCGACCGTTCTCGAAAGAGTGCTGCGGCGAGACCGCTTGATCGTGGTTGCCGGCCTCGTCGCGGTCGTTGCAGTCGCTTGGATCTGGGTTGTGATCGGTGAGGGCACAGGGATGAGTGCCGTGGGCATGACCCGCAGATCGGGGATGCCCGACATTACCGGCATGATGATGGAGCCGGCGACATGGTCTCTCGGCTATGCCGGTCTGATGTTCGCCATGTGGTGGGTGATGATGGAAGCGATGATGCTGCCGAGCGCCGCACCTATACTGCTGCTGTTCGCGCGCGTGAACCGCAAGCAGAGAGTGGGCGACCGTCCCTACGTGCCAACGGCGATTTTCGCTGCCGGTTACCTGGTGGCGTGGGGCGGCTTCAGCGCGCTCGCCACCGGTCTCCAGTGGGCATTGGAGCAGCTCGGCCTGCTGTCGCCGATGATGGTGACGACGAGCTACTGGCTTGGTGGCGCAATCCTTATTTCCGCCGGCGTGTGGCAACTCACCCCCGCCAAGGGCGTCTGCCTGCGACACTGCCGCTCGCCGCTGAGCTTTCTTGTTCAGAGCTGGCGGCCCGGCAGGCTCGGCGCGTTGCGTATGGGGCTCGAGCACGGTACCTATTGCCTGGGGTGCTGCTGGTTCTTGATGGGCCTCTTATTCTTCGGCGGGATCATGAACCTGTTTTGGATCGCCGGTCTCGCCGCCTTCGTCTTGCTGGAGAAGACCATCCCGATCGGCCTCTGGTTCGCTCGGATCGCCGGCATCGCGGCCACTGCCTGCGGGGTGCTGATGCTCGTTAATGCAGCGGGCAGCTGGTAACCGATGCGTTGAACGGCTTTGGCGCAGGAGCCGGCGCAGTTCGGAGATCTGATCGATCCCTGGGTTTGAGCCGGTGATCGCTTCCAGCTATCCGCGCCTCTCTCCCGCTAAGTTAACGCCAGCGGAACAGCGCGTCAGCCCCAGCCGAGCTCTTTGATGGCCCAACCGGCGTTCCAGATTTTCGTCATGTGCCGGATCTTGTCCCCGTCGAAATCCATGACATAGACGTAATCCGTCGTCGTGCTCTTGCCGGTCGGCAGACAGGGACCGCCCTGGCCGGTATGGGTGGCCGAGAAGACGCCATAGGCGCACACACTGTTTCTGTCATCGTCGGTGGCAAACGACTTCACGACATAGCGCCCATCGGGCATGAACGAGAGCAGCCCCTTCATCCAGTCTGCGTATCCCTGGAGAGTTCGAACTTCGGCCAGCGGCTCGGCTTGTGCCGCGAAGCTCGCATTGGGCGTGCAATAGGCTCGGCAAACCTCCCAGCCCTTCCCGGTCTCGCAGGCCTCGAAGAATTGCTCGGCAACCGCCGTAATGTTCGACATGCCTCCCTCCTCCTCACATTCTCTAAGCGACATCCTACGGATGGCCGAGTGGGCCTCCGACAGGATGCACCGCTCCAACTTCCTCGGCAAGGGGTGAGGTCGGGCGTGGCGTTAGCGGCTGCCCCCTCGATCACCGCAGATCGGAGCTTTCGTTCGAAACCGTGTCGAACGTGATGCGCGGCGTGCGCAGCACAAGTTGCTACATTGGCGTGTTGACGCCGTCCTTCTCGGCGATGACGCGCCTCGCGGTCAGGCTGCCGTCGGCCTTCCTCTGCCCGATGCAGAAGATCGAGGCACCCGGCCTAAACAGGCTCGGTCGGCCGGAACGTAGGCGACGATCGGCGTCCCGGGTCGGACGACAACCTTGGCCTCACTGCCCTTATATGTAACCCTCAGCATTTGACCCTGCGGCGCTGCAGTAATGCCGTGGACGGTGGCATTGGTCATCAAGCCGTTCGGGACGAGGTCGGTCGGACGTTGACCTTCGCCGACCCCCGGCATCGCTTCGGGAAAGATGTGGATCTCGAGCGCGTGCAGGTTGCCAGCCTTTGACCGAAGTCGAGGCCCGTTATCTCCGGCTTTGATGAACGTGGTGATCGCCGGGGCGTGGTCTGCTCGGGCTGGGAAAGCTCCCGCGCCGGGGTCGCGAATTTCTAGTTTCGCGGCGGGCCCTCGGCGGGCAGCCGAAACCGCGCCGCAAAAGCGGCGCGGTTAAGCTATTCCCCATTCACCAGGACTCTCCGGTGTCCAGATTATTTTGGAGCTCGCGCCGTCACCGCTATCCGATCAACGTTGGAACGAAACCGTCGGCCAGCGCCCAACCGGCCAGCTCGTAA
This sequence comes from Allostellaceae bacterium, assembly GCA_035272665.1. Lineage (GTDB taxonomy): Bacteria > Pseudomonadota > Alphaproteobacteria > ATCC43930 > CGMCC-115725 > AP-15. The sequence continues at coordinate 1,315 of DATEQL010001000.1, read as the reverse complement.
TTCCCGCGGTGAACAGTGCCGTGGCCATTGGCGATACACATCTTGCGCTGGCGAACGTCCTCTTTAAAGGGGCCGCTGATGGTGTCAACCACCACTTCCGCGATGGTGCTGCGGCGATTGAGCCCGGACATGCGGGAGTTGAGCCGCTCACGCGCCGAAGCAAGACGCTCGTTGGATCCCATGCCGCCGTCCTGCACTGCGATGTCAAACATCAGCAAGAGGTCGAGCTCCTCCGTCAGGCCAAGTGCGCTAGCGTCACGGAGCGCAATTCCGGTCCAATATTCGGCTCGGGCGCGCTCGACCTGCAGGCGCTGCACCTCGCGTTGTCTGCCGAGGCTGTCAAAGCCCGTGCGCCACGGTTCAGCGACGCGAAATTGAGGACCGGGACCGGATATTGAATTGGCGAAATCCATCCGCGTCTTGGCGCTCGCGTTCGGTCCTACCTTTTCCAGTAGCTCCGCTGTGTCGTGACCGAAAGCCTGACTGAGAAGGTCTGTGAACTTGACCTGGATCTCCCCGAGCAAGCTGCTGATCTCACCGTTTTTAAGCGTGAAGCCGATGATGCCCCAGGTAAGGCCAGCGCCGTCGAAGTTCCCCTCGATCAGCGTGAACTGGGTACCCTCGAACGAAGCCACCACTTGCAGACAACGCTCAAAAATCGGCGGTTCGCTGCTGTGCATCAGGGCAGCCCAAGTGGTATCGGAGACCGTTCCGGTCACTGGTAGGCCGCGCGCAGTCTGAAAGCCTGTCACTGCCTGCTCAGTCTGCCTGCCGAAGGAACCGTCCACTTTGATGTCGAATGAGGTGATCGCGTTCAGCGATGCTTGAATGTCAGTGATGATGGACCCGCCTACGCCTTGCGAACCGTCCGTCGAACGCTTGAAGAAATCGCGTGGCATCAGTCGTCTCCCCTCCAGTTGCGTGGGCTCCTGCGGGCCCGGTTCCGCCATGAGGAATAAACCGGCACTTCCCAGATGGACGGCCCATTTGCCAAGAACCATAAGGTAGGATGTGCCCCTTCGAGTCGGTTAACAAGGCGCCTTCGTCGTCGATCCCGGTTAGCCCGACATTCCCCGGATTTTCCGAGTTATAGGCGCAGGTCCTGCCCTTTGAGCCGACGAGGTAACAAATTTGAACCGCGACGGGTGCCGTGGGCGACCGAAGGAAGTTATCGGGCATTTCCCAGATGGTTTCCCCACTGGTGCTCCGTGACAATACGTGCAACCACGTATGAACAGTAGGTGAACGCGGATTCAACCGACATTCCACGATTCCGGCGCCAGCGAGCGCAATTGTCTGGTTGTTGAGCATCCAT
>DATEQL010000999.1:0-10348 GCA_035272665.1 Allostellaceae bacterium | reverse complement strand
CGCACCAGCATGTCGCGAGAGGGCATGATCATGCCGGAGAGAAACCCGGCGATGCCCATCGCGGCGACCAGCACCAGCGGTCCGAAGCCGATTGTGCCGATCAATAGGATGATGACCGCGTTGACCGCGAAACCGGCGGCGGCGACCTGGGCGTGGCGGCGCGTTCTGTCCGCGACGAACCCGCCGCCCAGCACGCCAAAGGCGCTCGCCGTCAGGTAAGCGCTCAGCGCCAAATTCGCCGCCGAGAACGGCAGGCCGTAGGCACTCATCAGCGCGACGACCGAAAAGTTGGTGATCCCGCTGCTCGACAGGCTGAGGAGGACGAAAAACACGGTCAGGCCGAGGATCGCGGGGGTAAACACCGTGCGTCTTTGTTCGCCTTCCGCCGCGGCGCGATGCGTGGCCACTCGGGTCGCCTTTGGTCCGCTTTCGAGGGTCCGCGCCCAGGCAACGGGCAGGGCCACCAGCGGCCCGACGAGGCCGGCAACGAGGAGCGCGGTGCGAATCCCGGTCGTGTTGGCGAGAACCAGCATTACCGCCGGCGCGACCGCGCCGCCGAGCATGCCGGCGAAGGTGTGGACGGAAAAGGCGCGGCCGATGCGCGAGGGGGTGATCCTGGCCGAGAGGATCCCGTAGTCCGCCGGGTGATAGATGGCATTGGCGATGCCGAGCAGGCCCGTCGCCACCAGCAGCCAGGCGTAGGAATCGGCGAGGCCGATCGAGGCGATCGCGAACCCGCCGAGGCAGAGCGCAGCGATCAGCAGTCGACGCGGCCCGAAATGATCGGCGAGATAGCCCATCGGTAATTGCGTGGTCACCGAGACAATCGAACCGACCGTCAGGGCAAGGCCTAGCTCGACAAACCCGACGTCCCATCGCTGCTTCAGAAACAAGAACAGCGGCGGCAGCACCATCGTGTGAAAATGGCTGACGAAATGCGCGGTCGAGACCAGTCCGACCGCCTGAAATTCTCCGCCCCGCTCGATGCGAGCGGGTGCGGCCGCATCCGTCATCATGCAGCTGCCCTTCTCCGACCCCGACACCGCTTCAGCATAACCGCGTCCGCGATCGATCGGCAATCGCTCCCCCGGCTCAGTGCTTGGTCAGTTTCACCGACCCGGCGCTCTCTGGGTTGCCGCCGGCTGCAATAAAAAATTGAGTCGTTTATTACCGGCCTCTGCACCTGCAGCAATCTGCAGCAAAACCTCGCCTTAAAGTTGAAATGCCTGTCGAGCTCGACGGCGGGCAGAATTGCCCGACCCGGCCCCTCTTCGGACCGCCCTCCACCTCTCGCGGCTTTGGTGAAAGCCCACCGGTCATCTGCATCTCCTTCGGCCGGCTGCGGTCTGTCCCGGCGCTCTGCAATTTGAATTAGTCAATTTAGGGATAGTGATTATCGCAATCAAGGGGCGCTTCGCATCTGAATTGGCTGGCTGGCCTGGTGTGGTCATGCAGCTGCGGGGAGCGTGGACTTTAACCGGTCCTATTCCAAACCGCGAGGTGATCTGGGCGAGAAACCGGACAACAGCCGGCGCGCCCTCGCGCACCGCACCCTTGTCAACCGCGAAATCGGCGACCTCGACGGCCCCTTGGGCGAGCAGAGCGCGGACGGGGCCGAGGGCCGCACCCAGTAATCACGCTTCTCATCCGCAGGGTCCTGCAGATGAAGGCTCGGAAACTGACCCAACTTGGCCCAGTTTGTCACCGCATCATATCCTCTCTATCCACGACACGGGCGGGCGGCCCAACCACTTTTCGTCGTGGCGTGAGCGGTCAGCTGAGGGCACGGACCCGGCAATTGCCTCGCTGCGAGCACTCCGACCAGACGACATTCGGTTGACGGAATTCGAACGCTATCTGCTAAGAGCCTGACCCAAAGGGTGGTTGCAAGGGGTACGCTGGGGTGATTCACGGTGGTGGCGGGGTTCAGTGTAACGGCGAACGACAATGTGGACGCAGGAGCACCGGCGGATTTATCGGCGCGACGGGGAAGGGTTCGCGAGCGACCTGAGGGATGCCGAATGGGCGCGGCTGGCACCGCTGATCCCGCGGGCCTCGCCCCGGGCGACCGCGCCAGATCAGCCTTCGCGCTGGGAATGGCTCTTCCTGCCCCTTAGCGGACCCAGGGTGCCGTGGGCCCGGCCCCGACCAGGTGCTGGTCGAACGGTCTGAGGAAATCTAGATCACTAGGCCTAAGTTCGTCGAAGGCCAAGCGCATGGGTGCGCCAAGCTCGATCGCAAGCGAAAACTACAAGCAAAGAAACTCGACCTGGGTGGCGTTTAGGCGGCGATCGCCGGCGAGGGCTAAACCCCGATAGCAAGCGTGGGACTGAAGCCGTTCAGCTTTCGGTTCTGGTCGTAGATTAAGAGCGGGAGATCGGCTTTCGGCATCCAAACCCGGCCGACTTCGACGGCAGCGGAGACGGGCAGGGCCGGGAAAACATTGATAGTCGGGCACTCCCCGTGAGCAGCTTTGATCGCGTTGAAGGTGGAGCGGACCAGCCGCCGGAATTCCGCGAGATCGGAGGGGCGCTTCATAACGTCGTTGTGCGGCGGCTCCGCCTCTATGGCCCAGATCACCGCGTCACGCCCGAGCGCCGCAAAGATGCGTTCATCGGTCACTGTCGCGCTTAGCGCCAGCACAAGGGCTACGGCCCCCGCCCCCGGTCGGGCTTCGCGGACCCGGTATCGGATCGCCGGAGCATCCGCCGGCCATCTCCAGCTCGTCGGTTCCCGTTGCAGTTGGCGGATATCCGCGGGCGCGATGTCGCAGAGCAGCCGTCCCAGCTCGATCAGCAGCGGTTGCGGCGCCAACGCGAAGACTGACAGGTGCCGGATCTCGCCGGCCTCGATACGCGCGCGGATCTTGGATGCGAACTGGCGCCCGAGATTTTCGAGCTCGAAGAGCCAGAATTCCGCTTCGTGGTCCTCGAAGCGGCTGCCGGCGAGGGCAATGTCGATAACCCGACGGCCCTCGGCCGGGTAGCGGGCCGGCAGCATGGCGGCGCTGATATGCTCGTAAGCAAGCGGCGACTCATGGCCGCCAATATTCGCGGCATAACGCAGGACGTGGGAGGCTCGGTTTTCCTCTAAGGCGGTGACCGTGTCGACGCGCTCCTCATGCGCCGCCTTCATGGCGAGCAGCCGCTCTTCTGGGTGCCCGGCCACATCGTCAACATCGATGAGCTTGTGGTGGACGTTGCAGAGCAGCATCACGTTATTGACGTCGTTTGACAGCAGCGCCGAGCGGATCGGATTACCGCGGGGGCCATTCGGCGTGTCAGCCACGACATGCGCGACAAACCCAAAATTCTTGTCCTCCGCGCCCGAAATCAGATCACCGATCAAGAGCTTGTTGCAGCCGGCATACTGGCAGCGGCCACTGGCTTTGGCCCACAGTATCGTCCGGGTCAGCGAGGTTAGGGCGTTGGTGCGCGCTTGCTTCGGGCTTCCGGCGGCCATGGCTTGCGGCGCTCGGTGGCTTACTGGTTCAGTTCCCGCCCAGCGGCCAGCGCCTGAGGCAGAGCGTGCACGCCGCCGGCTTGGAGAGGGGATGCTCGCCGCCCCCTTTCCATGCATCCGAGTCGAGCCATTCTTCGAAGTAGAACAGCCAGAGCGCGGCCCAGGGTACGATGGTCTGATCGATGCGCATCCAACTCGACCATTCGCGCGCCCGCGGCAGGTAAAGGCACAGCCGCGGCGTGGGCCTCTGCTGATAGACATGCGGCAACCGGCGCCCCTCGGCCAAACGCGTCAGATCCGGGTCGTCGACAAATACATGGGGAACACCGTCCTGGCGGTATTCGATTCGAAGCTGGTAGGCGCGGCTCAGCGGCATCGGGGATGTGGTGTAACGCCAGACAAGCCGGCCGGCCCGGAGCAGGCCGGTCCCGGCGCAGATCGGATTGCTGCGCAGATTCATGAACTGCTGCGCCGGTGTTAGCGGACGCGGACGGTCGTGTCGCACTTTTTCAAGGGGCGCCGAAAAAGGTGTTGGAGCGAACCCCGGTTGCGCGCGGCGAGCCAATGCTGAGCCCCACCCCGGGACTGACTCCGAGACGGCCGTTGCGGCGCGCGTCGGACATTTCGTTGATCAGGGCGTCCATCGCCTTGTTGGCCGGAGCTTGCCCAAAGGCGCCGCGCAGCCCCTTGCTCAGCTGGTCGAGTCCTTCGGCTGCAGCCAGCACCTCCAGGTCACGAAGCGCCCGCTGGTGCCAACCAAAGAAGGCCTCGGCGCGGCGCGGGTCGTTGTTCCACTTTTCGGCGAAGTTCTCCCCGTTCGTAGTCTCGTTCCAGATGAACCAGAGCCGCCGCCCCTGGATCACTTGGCTTTCGATGCTGTCCGGCATGTGTCGGACAATGTCGTAGAGGAGGTCGAGCTCGTTATCGTAGACGAAATGCGTCACGCAGTATTCGTAGCTGCGGGCGAGGAGCGTCGTCAGGATGACCGAGATCGGGGCCAGCCCAGGATCGATAGTGTCAAAATAAACATCGCGATGTCGTTTGCCTATCTGTACGGCGCGCCGAAGGGTGCTTTTGAAGCCGCCCGCCGCTGGATAAGGTTCGATATCGGTCGCGGCGTCCCCGCGGAACCCGATACCCTTCGCTAGGCGCATGCGCGGCTGCAGTGCCGCGCGTTGCTCGAACAGCCGCCGGTAGCCCTTCGGATTCGACGGCATCCATTCGCGAAGAGTCTTGTCGGGGACCAATTCACCCCCGTTGCTGCAGAGGGGGTTCGGGACCGACGGCGTTATGTCCTGATGGAATTCGCTGGCGTAATTCAGCCGCCAGCAGCGCGGCATCTCCTCCAGCAAGGACCGATAGTGGCCGTTCTGGCGCAACCGGTCCCCGATCAACTTCTTTAGAATCGCAGGCGGCACGCCGCCGCCGTCCGCTATATGGCCAACGAGATCGACATCGTGCTCGTTGCGCCCGAGCGGCTTCACTGTGGTGCCGAGAGCCGTGGACCCTTGCAGGTAAATCGAGAGTGTCCGCAGCCGCGGATCGGGCGATGCCGCCAGCCATTCGCCAACCGCTTCGTGTCGCTGCTTGGCGAGTTCGAATTGGGTAGGGGTCAGCTCGAGCGCCTCGCACAGGCGCTCGAGAACGGCGACGAGTTGGGCCTTCTGCGCAATTAGGTGCGGAGGAGAAAGCGGCGCATCGAAACCCATTTTCGAATCCGAATGTTCGTTGCAAGTTCGCAATCGTACTCTATATTTGAATGATGGCGTCCGATTGCAAGTGTCGAATTGAGAGGGCCGGATGGCAAAGGGACACTTCGATGCAGAAGGCTTTTACGCGGCCCTCGACAGCCAGCGGCAGTCGCGACGGCTGAACTGGAAGCAGGTGGCGCGAGAAGCCGGTATCAGCGCCTCGACCCTGACTCGTATCGCGCAGGGCAAGCGGCCCGACGTTGATAGCCTGGCGGCGCTACTTGCGTGGTCAGGGTTGAAAGCCGATCAGTTTGTCTTGGCGGACGAAAACGCGCCGGCGCGAGCTGATCCGCTGGCTCAGATCACCGCGTATTTGCGCGCCGACCCGCATCTGAAGCCTGAGGCGGCAGCCGCCCTCGATGCGGTGCTTAAGGCGGCCTACGAGAAGCTGCGGCAAGACTAGATGTCTCTGCGGCGGGGCTTCAAGACGGAGGCGAACGAGCATGCGCGCGAATTACGCGCCGAACTTGGACTGGCGCCGCATGCGCCACTTTCGCCCTGGGCACTCGCCTGCCATCTTGGCATTCCTTTGATGCGGCTTTCCGAACTCGCCAGCATCGAACCGGTAGCGGTACGCTACTTGACCCGCTCTGCGCCCGACGTGTTTTCGGCGGCTACGCTCTTTGCGGGGTATCGCCGGCTGATTGTCTACAACGACGCGCATCATCCACGCCGGCAGGCGGCCGACCTCGCTCATGAGATCAGCCACGGTCTGCTGGGGCATCCGCCGGCCCCGATCCTCGACCAGTTCGGCTGCCGTCAATTCAACCGGATACACGAGGAGGAGGCGAATTGGCTCGGGCCGGCGCTGCTGATCTCGGAGGAGGCAGCGCTGTACATCGTGGAGCAGCGGCTGACCGTCGATGCGGCTGTCTCAATCTACGCCGTCAGCCGTGACCTAATCACGATGCGGATCGGCGTGACCGGAGCGCAGCGCCGGGTGCAACGCCGCTGGGTTCGAGCCGACTCCTGCTGATGGATGTACCGAAAAATAACGCCGGACCACTACCCGGGCCATAAAGCGGAACGGCCGGAATCGGCGCAACTTCCCCGTTGGCCGTGGCGTCGGCGAAGGACCGCAAACCACTCTTCTCGGCCACTCAGCCTTCGCGCCGGGAATGGCTCTTCCTGCCCCCAAGCTGCCATTTGCCGTCGCGGAGCTGGAACTATCAGGATCGGGGTGAGCAGTCATTCGCCCCTAAATGACGATCTCGGATTTTAAGGCAGGTCCCGCGCAACCGTCCGACCTCGCCGGCCAACCCGAATGTGCTCACCGCTTCGGGAGCGATCACCAAGGACAGATGCTCGGAGTTGGCAGGTTCAAGGCAACCCTCGGATGAAGTCGATCATCGCGGCGCTGACTTCGGCCGGCCGCTCCTCCTGGGTGATATGGCCGCAGCCGGGCAGCATGATCATGTCGCGAAGCTGCGGCACGAATTTCGGCAACTCGGCGATGTGGCGGTCCATGCCGGGGAATTTGACGACCGGATCGCGGTCGCCGGCGATGTAGAGCGCTGGCACCTTCACTGTTACGCCATCGAACGGCGCCAGCAGTTCCCAGTTCCGATCGATGTTGCGATACCAATTAAGACCGCCGCGAAATCCCGTGCGGGTGAATTCGCCAGTGTAATAGTCTACGTCGGCCTCGGCCAACCAAGCGGGCAGCGGCGGCAGCATCGGTGGGACGCGCGCGAACAAGCCGCCCTGCAGCGGTACCATGCCAAAGGGCTGGGGCCGCGGCGGCGCATCGCCTGAGACATTGATCCGGCCGATGCGGAACGATGTGCGCACATTGTGGTCGAGCTCCGCCTCGGCGACTCCCGGCTCCTGGAAATAGAGCTGGTACCAGACGGCGTCGTCGGTCCGCGGCATGACGCTCGTCGGCCGCACCGGCCCGCGCGCCCGGAACGGCACGCTCAAACCGATGACCGCCCGGAAGCGGTCGGGGCGCAATTGCGCCGCATGCCACGCCACCAGGGCACCCCAGTCGTGCCCGGCGATGACCGTCTGCGCGATGCCGAGCACGTCGAGCAGACCGACCATGTCGCCGACCAGGTGCAGCAGCGTGTAGCGCTCGATCTCCAGCGGGGCGTCGGTCTGCCCATAGCCGCGCATATCGGGCGCGATCGCATGAAAGCCGGCCGCCGCCAGCGCTGCGAGCTGATGCCGCCAGGAATACCAGCATTCGGGAAAGCCGTGGCACAAGAGGACCGTCGGCCCGCTTCCTTGCTCCGCAACGTGCATGCGGATGCCATTGGTTTCGACGATGTGATGCTGCGCCTCGGTTATTATCATCTTGAACCAATCCTCGCGATTTCCTTACTCGGCACCGGTTTTGCCGGAAAGCCCGCCACCCAGATGCGCGGTGAGGAGGGCGCGCAGTTTGTGTGCTGCATCCTGGCCCACCGACGCGTTGTATTCGCACCAGTGGCCAAGATGACGGACGCCTGGCTTGAATTGCGCGACGTCGAAGGCATGAAAAGCTCCCGGATAGGTGGTCAGAGCGATTGGCGCGCCGTCCGGCCGGCATGGGCGACTATATCGCGGCACCGTTCGCCCGGGTCCAGTCGTCCGCCTCGCCGATCAGAATTAAAGTCGGCGCCGTCATTATCGCCGCCGGGATGCCATAGCCCGGGTAATAGGCAACCGCGGCACGAAACCGCTCTTGCGCAGCCAACTCGCTCGCGATCGACGGCATAGAGCGCCGAAAAGCCGCCCATGGATTGGCCGAGGACGGCGACCCGCGACGGATCGACGAAATCCAGTTGCGACAGGTAATGCAAAGCCGCGTAGGCGTCGAACGCTTGGTCAAGCAACCCCGCGCTGCCGCGCCGGTCGGAGATACCTCGCGGCCCGAGGCTATCGACGGCGAAGGCCACGTATCCCCACGAGCCGATCCGATCGGTGATCTCCGCCGCGTGGCTCGAAAAGCCGCCGCAGCTGTCTCGTCAGGAGCCCCATCTTAGGCCAGCTTATAGTGGCAAAACCGCAGGCTGTCACGGCGGGTCTCGCCGATGATGTGATCGATCTGATCAATGTCCGGTTCTGGTCGAACCTTCGCGTAATGGGGTAAGGGCGGGAAGGTCTCAAATCGGCGCTACCTCGCCGTTCGCCCGCGCTCCAGCGAAGGACAGAAGTCCACCCGACCCGGTAGTTCATTTTCGTCGCGCGAAGGGCCGGTTTGCGATCAGGAGGAGCTGTTCCTGGAGTGAGGGTGATCAGCCTCTTCGATCGACGTAGGCTTTTGGGTCAGGCTCTAAGGCATGTGCAGAATGGGGCTTTGAACCTTTATGTTGCTCTATCGGCGTACCGAGTGGTCTCAACCGAAAGATGCCCGGCAAATCTAGGTCCCAGCCACCCCGGCTCTTCTGGCGTGGTCATGCTGTCGCGGCGAGGTCGGATTTTAGCCGGTCGTATTCGTCGCGCACGGCAGCGACACCGTAAACGCGTTCGAGCCTGCGGACAGTGAAATGGCCCCGTGCCAAGTCCTGGAAATGCTCGACGAAAGCAAGATTGACGGCAGCCCCGCCCAACGCACCGACGACCGCCACGGCCTGCGCCATCACTTTCTCGGTCACGACGATGCCGAACCGCGAGGCGATCTGTGCCAGAAACCGGACGACAGCCGGCGCACCCTCGCGCATCGCACCCTTGTCAACCGCGAAATCGGCGACCTCGACGGCCCCTTGGGCGAGCAGAGCACGGACGGCGAAATAGTCGCTGTCCGGCCCCTCGCGATTGGCCGCCGAGGCGCCCAACGCGAACACCTCGAGGCAGGCGAGCCCGGCGCGCGGATCGGCGAGATCCTCGCCCTCTTCCTGGGCGATCGCGGCGATCGCGCGCAGCATGATCGTGGTCGAGATCGGCAGCTCGACCGCGAGCGCGGTAAGGCCGAAGGCGCCCCCGATTGCCCCGGAAGCGCAAGCCAGTACTGTATGGAGCGCTCGCCCGCGGACGAACGTTCCTCCGGCAAGCCGGCCGTCGCGCAGGCTGAAGAGGGCGACATCGAGTGCGCCTTCGAGGGCCCGCTCGGTCGCCTTCGCGACCACGGAAGAGACAGGAGCCGGCAGCGCTCGCCAGACAAGGCCGACCGGTTTGCCGGCGAGCGCAGCAACGCGGACGGCAAAGCTCGGTCGTTCGAGCCGGCGCATCGCTGCGGCCAGAGCTTCCCGATCCAGATCGGACAAAGACATCGCCCACAATTCTCCGCCAACGAGGGTGAAGTTCACCGCCGGCTCTTGTCGGCGCTCGCGTCCCCTCCCGCGGCCCTGATCGCGTCGATCGAGCGCGCCGCCATCCGGTTGCTGATCTCGGCGAGCCTCGTGCTCTGATTGAGAAAGGCCTGTAGATGCCCTCTCATCAGCTCGGCCTGGACGCCGAGCATGTCGTTGAAAGTTCGGCATTTGAGCAATGCCTGGGTCCCCTCGGTCGTGCGCTCCATCATCTGCTGAGCGTAGTCGGCCCAGGCTTGGGCGATGTCCTGCAGACCTGCGGCCACGCCAGAACTTGCATCCATCATCGCCTTGCCGCCTGGCTCCGCCGTGGTCGCGTTGTCCGCGCCGCTTTGGCCCTCTCGCGTCGACTTTGCCATGTGGTCCTCCCGTCTCCGAACCCTTCTGTTAAAGAGATGGGGACGCACAGGGACGGCGTCGCCCTTGCCTCTGCCGCTGACATCGCGCTACTCGTTCGGCGGCACTCGAGGCGGAGGAAACGAGATGATCGCGGGCGAGTTCGATGTCGTCGTCGTCGGCGCCGGCAATGCCGGCATGTGCGCAGCGCTGGCCGCCCGCGGGCAGGGTGCCCGCGTTCTCGTCCTCGAAGCCGCACCTTTCGACGAGCGCGGCGGCAACAGCCGCTATACCGCGGGCGCGCTGCGTTTTGTCTATAACGGCGTCGACGACCTCCTGAAACTCTGTGAGCTCAGCGAGACCGAACTCGCGACCAGCGATTTCGGCACTTACACGACCGACAAGTACTATGACGATCTCGGCCGGCTCACCGACTACCGCAGCAACCCCGACATGGCCGAGCTGCTGATTACCAAGAGCCAGGAGACGCTCCTATGGATGCGCGGCAAGGGCATCCGCTTTGCCCCGATGTATTCGCGCCAGGCCTTCAAGCATGAGGGCAAGTTC
>DATEQL010000998.1:0-3282 GCA_035272665.1 Allostellaceae bacterium | reverse complement strand
GTGACCTTGCCGTCGCGGAAATCGTCGCCGACGGTCTTGCCGAGCTCGGTCTGACGCGCCGAGAAGTCGAGCATGTCATCGACCAGCTGAAAGGCGATACCGAGGTTGCGGCCGAAACGGTCGAGCGCCTCCTCCTCCTCGAATGGCCGTTCGGCCATCACCGCGCCGATCCGGCTGGCCGCCGCGAACAGCTCTGCGGTCTTGGCCTGGATGACCGCGAGGTAGGCGGCTTCGGAGGTCCTGGTGTCGTTTGCCGTCGTCAGCTGCAGCACCTCGCCCTCGGCGATCACCGAAGAGGCGCGGGACATGATCTCGAGAATGCGCAGCGAGCCGTCGGCGACCATCAGCTCGAAGGATCGGCTGAACAGAAAGTCACCGACCAGGATCGGCGGCTTGTTGCCCCAGACCGCGTTGGCCGTGTCGCGGCCGCGCCGCAGATCACTCGCGTCGACGACGTCGTCGTGAAGCAAGGTCGCGGTGTGGATGAACTCGACCGCCGCGGCAAGTGCGATGTGTCGGCTGCCGTTATAGCCGCACAGCCGAGCGCAGCCGAGGGTGAGCATCGGCCGCAGACGCTTGCCGCCGCTCGCCACGATATGGCCGGCGAGTTGCGGGATCAGCGACACCGGGCTCTGCATGCGCTGGACGATCAGCCGGTTGACGCGCTCCAGCTCACCGCTGAGCAGTCGGGACAACGGGTCGAGAGACGGTTTTCGGCCTGCGCGTACCCGATCGACACTCGCCACCAGCGCCCCCGAACTCTCCCGCCAGTTCCGCGTATCCGTCGGGCTGCTGCCCGATCGGCTTGACGCGCCCGAACGCGAGCGAGCATAGAATGACACGAAGACCGGTCAAGAGCCGCCCGGTCGCATGCCCGTCACAGCCTCGTCAACATCGCACTCGATGAAGGAGCTGTTGCGCACCAACGACCCGGTTCGCCTCTCCTGGCTGCAGGCGCTGCTGAGGGATTCGGGGATCGACAGCCTTATCCTCGACCATCACACGAGCCTCGTCGAAGGGAGCATCGGCGCGATCCCGCGTCGCCTGATGGTTGCAGAGCGGGACTATCGGCGGGCCTGTGCACTGCTCGTGGCGGCCGGCGAGGACGCCGCGTGAACGACATAAGAGCCGTCGAGCCGTCCTTCACTGAAGACCGACTCCTCGGGGGCCGCATCCGCCTCAGACAACCGGCAGATGGTTATCGCGCAGCAATCGATCCGGTCTTTCTCGCCGCGGCGGTGGCGGCCGAGCCGCATCAACTCGTCCTCGATATCGGCTGCGGTCCCGGTGCGGCGATGTTGTGTCTTGCAGCTCGGGTGCCGCACTGCCGGGTCGTCGGGCTCGAAATGCAGCGCGACCTCGTCCGACTTGCCGGCGACAACGCGATATTAAATGGGATGGAGACGCGCGTGTCGGTCATGATCGGCGATCTGCTGCATCCGCCGCCGCGGCTTTCGCCCGGCGCCTTCGATCACGTTATGGCGAACCCGCCGTTCAACGAGCGCGGCCGCGCCATTGAGCCGGCGACAACCGGCAAGGCCGAGGCGACGATCGAAGGCGATGCCGATCTCGCCGCCTGGGTGCGCTTTTCGCTCGCCATGGTCCGCTCCACGGGGACCGTGACGTTTATCCACCGGGCCGACCGGATAGATGCGCTTCTCGCACAGATCGCCGGGCGGGCCGGCGAAGTCGTGGTGTTTCCGTTGTGGGCGGGGCAGGGGAGGGCGGCGAGCCGCATCCTGGTGCGTGCCCGCAAGCAGATCGCAGCACCGGCGCGGCTCGCCGCCGGCCTGGTGCTGCACCAACCCGACGGACGGCTCAGCGCCGCCGCTGAGGCGGTGCTGCGCGAGGGGAGGGGGCTCGAACTGTGACCCCAGTGTTGGCCATCCCTTTGGCCCTCGAACCTGTGGCCGGGCTCCGTGCCGCTTCCCATCTTGGGATCACATGACGATCCGCGACCATCTGCACATCGATCAGCTGTGGCCGCGCAGACCGGTCGTTTCGGTGCTGCGTTTCGACGGCGTCATCATACCCAGGCTGCAGCGGGGCGGGGTCTCGCTGGCGAGCCACGGCGCGGCGATCGAGCGGGCGTTCCGCGTGTCCAATCTCGCCGCGGTCGCGATCGTCGTCAATTCGCCGGGCGGTTCGGCGGCGCAGTCTGCGCTGCTCTTCCGGCGGATCCGCGAGTTTGCCGACGAGAAGAAGGTTCCCGTCATCGCCTTCGCCGAGGACGTGGCGGCGTCGGGGGGCTATTGGCTGGCGCTCGCAGGCGACGAAATCTTCAGCGAGGAGACCTCGATTCTCGGCTCGATCGGCGTCATCAGCGCGAGCTTCGGCTTCTCCCGGCTGATCGAGCGGCTCGGCGTCGAGCGGCGCCTCCATACGGCTGGGGAGCGCAAATCCCTGCTCGATCCGTTTCTTCCGGAGAACCCTTCCGATGTCGAGCGGCTCGCGGCCTTGCAGCAGGACATCCATCGCGCGTTCAAGGAGCATGTGCAGCGCCGACGCGCCGGCAAGATCGATGCGACTGACGAGTCCCTATTCAGCGGTGACGTGCTGACCGGGCGCATGGCGCTGGATCGCGGGCTGGTCGACGGCATCGGCGAGGTGCGCGCGGTCATGCGCGCCCGCTATGGCGACAAGGTCAGGCTGCGCTCCTTTGCGACCGAGCGGCGGCGCTGGCCATTCCGGCGCCGTCTGCCGTTCGCCGCGCGCGAACCCGTTGCCGCCATTGCCGATTTTGCCGACTGGATCGAGGAGCGCCTGATCTGGGCCAGGTACGGGTTGTGAAGGTTCGGATTGGGCGAGCGCATTCCTTGACCCGCCTTTGGCGCTCCAAGTAAATCTCGTCGATGTTCGCTCTTCCGAAGCTGATCGTCATCGTCCTCGTCATTGCTGTCACTTGGGTGGGCTATCGCTGGCTGAATGGGCTCACGCGCGAGCTGCCGCGTCGGCACGCGGCCTCGCCGCAGGCGGCGATCAATGCCGAGGACCTGGTGGCCTGCGCGGTCTGCGGCTCCTATGTCGCCGCGGGCGCACCGGGCTGCGGCCGGCCCGATTGCCCGCGGCCGCGCTGACCAGGTCCCCCTCCGGGGCGAGGCATTGAGTTTCCAATCGGTGATCCTCGATCTGCAGCGCTTCTGGGCGGAGCAGGGCTGCGTAATCCTCCAGCCCTACGACATCGAAGTCGGCGCCGGCACCTTCCATCCGGCCACGGCCCTACGCGCCCTCGGGCCCGAGCCTTGGCGCGCTGCTTATGTCCAGCCCTCGCGGCGGCCGACC
>DATEQL010000997.1:0-2065 GCA_035272665.1 Allostellaceae bacterium | reverse complement strand
GAGCTCCGATCCACGTCAGTCCAACAGAGCTTTCGCATCGGCGAGCGACGCGAAAACTCTTAATTCGTTGTTCCATTGTTAGGCCCTGAAAAATTCGTTGATCGCCGAAAAAATTCCGTTGATCCGCTGCGTAACGAATTTGCGATCTAAGTGACTGAAATACTTTCATATTTTAGGGAACACTCGGGCCGCTTTGGCGCGAAAAACGCTGTTTTCGTTGTATTTCGGGCAATTTAGGTGCCGCCGATGTCCGGCGGGGTGCATTCGGACTCATGCGAACGCTGCTCTGTCTCGCGATCGGCGCAGGGGATCCTTCCGACCAGCTGCACCGCGTTCGCGGTCAGCGGGGAGATTCTGACCCGGTACCTGGGTCGGCGGCGAGGGCTAAGCGGATCAGCGCCGAAAGCGAGTGCGAGCCGGTTTTCTTCATGACAGCAGCGCGGTGGTTCTCGACCGTGCGCTGGCTGATGCCGAGGTCGGCGGCAATGTTCTTGCTCGGAAGGCCGGCCAGCACTAGCTCCATGATCTGGCGCTGGCGCGCGGTCAGACCGGCCAAGCACGTCGCTGCCGCCTCGCGCCGCACCGACGCCTTGGCCGAATCCCGGGTCTGTTCCAAGGCGCGATCGATGCTGGCGAACAGTTCGTCGCGACGGATCGGCTTTTCGATAAAATCCGTCGCCCCAGCTTTCATCGCCTCGACCGCCATCGGCACGTCGCCCTGGCCGGTAATCATGATGGCCGGCAGCCGAATCTCGTCGCTCTTGAGCCGTTGTAGCAGGTCGAGCCCGCTCATCCCGGGCATCCGGGCATCGACCAGGAGGCACCCTTCGCGGCCAGGACGATAGTCTGCGAGGAACGCCTCGGAACTGGTGTAGATCTCCACCGTCCGGCCATCTTCCTGGAGGAGATCGCGCATCGCCTCGCGCACGGCGCGGTCATCGTCGACCACAAACATGGTCTGTGCTTGCGGGCCATTGCCGGCTACCTCGGCGGGTTTCCGAATGCTTGCCGGTCGCCGCGGCTCAGCAAGGCAACGCTGGATCAGGCTCATCAACTCCTTCGCCTTCACCGGCTTGTTCACGTGCAGGTGGCCTCCCTCGGCGATTTCGCGCAAGGTGTCGGTCGAGATGTCGCCGGTGAGGATGACCGCCGGGATCTCATAGCCCAGCGTCTCCCGCAGGCCGGCGACGACCTGGAGGCCGTTCAGACCCTGCGGCAGATTGTGGTCGGCGACGACGAGGTCCGGGCGTATCGCCCCGCGCGCCGCCAACTGTAGCGCCGTTCGTCCATCCTCGGCGGTCGTCGTGCGGTGACCTTCGGCCTCGAGCAGCAGCGCGAGCATCTCGCGCACCGAAGGGTCGTCCTCGACGACCAGGATTGCCCCGCTCTGGTTTGCGCTTTCCGTTGCCTCGCTCCGGTCGAGCCGAGGCCGCCACTGCGATGCATCTTGTCCAAGCGGCACCTCGACGGCAAAGACCGAGCCCTTGCCTGGACGGGATCGGACATCAACAGCGTGGCCCAATAGGTCTGCCAGGCGCTCCACAATGGCCAGACCAAGGCCGAGGCCCTTGCTGCGCTCGCGCGCCGGATTGTCGAGCTGATGGAACTCCCCGAAAATCGCTTCAAGTTCCTCTTCGGGAATACCGATCCCGCTGTCCCAGACCTCAATGCGCATCTTGTCACCGCGCCTGCGGCAGCCCAGCAGGATCTTGCCTTTGTTGGTGTATTTCACAGCATTCGAGAGCAGGTTGCGGATCATCTGCTCGAGCAGGTGTGGATCGCTGTGGACGCCGAGGCTGCTCGGGACGACGCGCCAGCCGAGGTGACGCGCCGCCGCGTGAAAGGTGAACTGCGTCCGCAGGTGCTCGAGCACGGCATTGATCGGGAAATCGACCATCTCTCGGCGGACAATCCCCGCCTCCAGCTGGTTGATGTCGAGGAGCGTGTCCAGCATGCTCGACATAGTGCTCACGGTCTCGTCGAGTCTGCCGACCAAGCCCAACGTGGCATCGTCCTTGAGCTTCCTCGCCAACATCTCATGGAGCAGGCTGATCGTCTGCAACGG
>DATEQL010000996.1:0-6307 GCA_035272665.1 Allostellaceae bacterium | reverse complement strand
CCGTTCCATGGTGACCCCACCCACGTTTTTTCGCACCGCGAGCCACTCGTATCTCGAGCCAGCATCGGGTCAGCGGTGGATGGTCGCGGGCGTCCAATTGGCTGAGCGACGAGCGAGCCGATCGTCGGTTGCTTCGCCATCATGATCGACGGGGATGGGCTGCCCGATGAACGCGGCCCGATCATCGAGGCAAGGGTTGGGCCGGCGGTTGCTCGCATTCGCGGAGGCCGAGGTATTGCGGCGCGGCCACCGCGAAATCCGGCTTTACACGCATCAAGCGATGGTGGAGAATCAGCGCCTTTACGCTTCAATCGGTTATGAAGAGACGGGACGCGGCACCGAGGCCGGCTACGACCGCGTCTTCATGCGCAAGCAGCTTCGCGGATGATAGTGCATCGGGCCCCCGAACCTGATCACAGTCACCATGACAGACCGGTCTATTCCGAAGGCACCCTGTTGGGAATAGCCGCGCCACAGGCAAGCGTTTCATCACGGAAGGCCGATTGCCAGTTCCGGGCAGGAATGAGCTGGGCACAATTCAGAAATTGAGCTCCATCCAGATAGGCCCCGGCGAGGTCGGCGCCATCGAGGGCCGCTTTGAAGAAGTTCGCACCCTCCAGACGGGCACCTGACAGATCCGCATCACAAAGTTTTGTTCCCCTGAGGTCGGCACCGCGCAGGTCTGCATGGGAGAGATCGAACCCAGTTAGATCGAGTCCTCGCAGGGCAGCCCGAGATAAGTCCGGCGGCTCGTCATGTTCCGCCCGCCACGCATTCCACACCGCAGCGCCGCAACCGAGTACGGCGACATGCTCATCCCTTGACATCTTCTGCCCCCGTCAAGCCTTCGGGCAGCTTAGTTCCGCTATTGAGGTGGGCCAGATCTAGCTGAGCCTGCGTGAGCCCTTCGGTGTCATACAGGTTGGCGTCGGACAGGTCGGCGCCGTCGAGCTTTGCCAAGCGCAGATACGTGCCACGCAAATCGGCGCCACGGAGCGAGGTCCGGACCAGGAACGCGCCGCCAAGCCGTGCACCGCGGAGGTCGGCTTCGTCGAGCCGCGCATCCCGAAATCCGGCCCCACGCAGGTTCGCCTTTTGCAGGTCGACGCGCGTGAGCACAGCGCCATCGAGCTGGGCGCCGCTCATGTCAGCCTCTTTCAGGCAGGCGCCCCGCAGCAGCGCCCTAGCCATCAGCGCAAACTCCATATCCGCCTTGGCGAGACATGCGTTCTCGAGGCTCGCCGAAACGAGGTTTGCCCCACTCAGACGAGCGCCGGATAGATCCGCCGTGTCGAAGCGCGCCCCCTCCGCTATCGCGCCGATCAGGTTTGCCCTTTGCAGATGGGCTCCGGTGAAATCTGCGCCCCTGAGCACGGCGCGGTCCATCTTGACCCCACGCAGATTGAGCGCCGAGAAATCTCGCCCAGAGAGATCGGCCGATGCGAAGTTCGCACGGTGGCCTTGGTGATATTCCGTCTCAAGATACAGCCGATGGCCCGCCAGCATCTCTTCGATCTCGTCTCGCGAAAGCATGCGAACAGGTGGCCGGGCAGAAAAGTCGGCGAGTCCGGCAAAGGGTGATCGCGCCCGGTCCGAGTCTGACATCGAGTGATCTTACTCCGAACACCGGAGGACGACATCGAGATCACCGATCATCTGCCTGCGACGGGATGCGGGCTAACAACCACTCACGTCGAGTTGGAGCCAGCCTAAGGCCCTACGGCCTTTGCCGGCCGGCGACGTTCAACGCAGGCTGTCCCCCCGTAGGGGGCGGAAGAGCTGAACATTTGAAAATGGCGCGTTCCCTGATTTGCACGGGGCTGATTGAAAGTCATTTCCAACCGACATGGTGAAAATGCGGAGAGGCCAGGGAAATCGCCATTTCCAGATTTTCAAGGCCATTTTCGCGGACATGAAAGCTGGCTCGATTGTTGGACATCGCGAGCGGCTCGGTTGGCGGGTTGAAAGCTCAGATAAGGCGCCTGCCTTAGGCGGGATCGGGGTTGATCCGAATCAATCTGCTGTGGCATCGGTCGCACAAAAGTCGATCGGGAAACCGTTCAAGCCGATGTCTGTTCGTAACCCTCGACGAGCTTTGTTCAAACCTCAATCGGTTGCGCGATCGCCCCCCGCCGGCGCGCAGGCCGGGACGTAGGAGGCTGTCAAGCTGATCCAGGAGCTCCGCCCGCCTTGCGAGTTTTCGTGCGCTCAGCAACGGCGTGCGCAGCCATAGTACCGTGGATGACGTAACGATTGCCCGAGGTGTCCACGTCCTTTCGGTCGTTCTTTGGATCGGCGGCGTGGCATTCGTGACAACCGTATTGCTGCCGGCGGTGCGAGGTTTCAAAGCCCCGGCGGAGCGGGTCGCCTTTTTCGAGACCGTCAGCGGCGTTTCGCCCGTCAAGTGCGCCTAACGACCTTGCTTGCCGGATTCACTGGGTTCTACATGATCGTTCGGCTCGATTTGTGGGACCGTTTTCTCTCGATCGCATTTTGGGGGATGCACGCGATGGTCGGCGTATGGCTGTTGTTCACACTGATGTTGTTCGCAGCCGAGCCTTTGTTCCTGCATCGTCGGCTCCTTGCGCGAGCGAAGGTCGACCCCGAACCGACCTTCAGGATCGTCGAGCGGCTGCACTGGGTTCTGTTGGCTCTCAGCTTGATCACGATCTTTGGCGCCGTTCTCGGCAGTCATGGGGTGCTTCTCTTCGAGTGAGCGGCGCGGCGGCGTCGAGGCCAAGTCGAACGAACCCCATACGGCGCCGGCGATCAGCCCGCGCTATCTGAGCGATCCGACCGACCGCCGTGCGATCGTCGCGGGCCTCAACTACCTGCGCCGATTCCTCGCCGCACCGGCCCTCGCCAAATATGCCGGCGCCGAGATCCTGCCCGGCGCCGAGATCCGCTCGGACGACGAGCTTCTCGGCTACGCGCGCAAAAAAAGCTCGACCATCTACCACGCCACCTGCACCTGCAGGATGGGCAGCGACAACATGGCGGTGGTCGACGATCAATTGCGCGTCCACAGGATCGAGAGCCTGCACGTCGTCGATGCCTCGGTGATGCCGACGGTCACCTCGACCAACACCAACGCGCCGACCATCATGATCGCCGAAAAGGGCGCCGACCTGATCCGCCGCGCCGCCCGCGCATCCGACCCGGCGGCCGTCGCCCGGGCCGCTTGAAGGAGATCGGCCCTCGCCCCCGAGGAACGCCCGGGGATTGATTCAGGTCAACGCGACGTGCCGGACAGCCGCTCATTCTTCGCGCAGACCAGCGGGGAGGTATTCGATGCGTGCTATCGACGTGATGACAACCAATGTGATTACCGTCGACCCGAAGACTCGCGAAATGGGTCACCGCTGGAGCCTTCGTAGAGCACGGGGACGGCGGTCCGAAGGTACGATGCGCGAACTCGGCTCACACACAGCCCAGGGGACCGCAGCCGTTGATTTTTTGCCTGGCCTTGATCAAGAATACAAAGTGAAATCAGTTACTTGGCAGACGGGGCCCGACGGAGCACGTAGAATTACTTAGCAGCATGCCGAAGGCGGAAGTTGACGTGTCGCCCGGTCGGACGCTGACGGCCACGAGCGCCGAAATTGATCCAGATCATCAGAGCCGGGCAATCGCCAAGCCATGATGGCATTTGACCAGCGGATCGGGAGGGCGACAGATGCCGAGCTACCGCGTATGTTTCATCAATGATATTCCCAGAAACGATAAGCTTTTCCACTGTTGCCAGCGCTCGATCATTATTCGATCGGCGCGCAGCCCCGAACGAGCGGTCGAGGCGGGAAAGAAACGATTTGCCAGGCTTGAAGGCATCCGTGACTGGAAAATCCATGCAGCCCTAATCGAAATAGAACCGATAGACCTCGAGCCGAAACCGAAGGCTTCACCGTCTCGGAAAGAGACTCGCATCGCGCACACTGTGGGTTAGCGAGGTTCGTAAAATGAGAAAGATGTCCGACGTCGTGAGGAATCAAGACCCGGTGACACTTCCGCCGAGCGCTACAGTAAGCGAGGCCTGCCAATGCATGCGTGACTGCCGCGTCGGCGCAGTGCTGGTGACCGAGGACGATCTCCGCCTCATCGGCATCTTCACGGGGCGTGATGCCGTCCGTGTGCTGGCAGAGGGCAAGAGTGCGGCCCGGACCACATTGGCCGACGCCATGACGCGTGATCCCGACACCATGCCGCCGGGTAAGACGGCGATCGAAGCGCTCCGGCAGATGGAAGATGGCCGCTACCGGCATTTGCCGATCGTCGACAACGGCAAAGTCGTGGGCATCGTTTCACGTTTTGATTTCAGCGGCATCGAACTGGATCGCCTCGACGAGGAGACGGGCCTGTGGGAGCGGATTTGACGGTCGAGATCCGGAGTCGATTCACGGGGCAGGCCGGCGCCCCACGACTACGGGGCAGGGTGCAAGGCTGATCACCTTCGGCGCGACGCTGTCGAGGAGGAGACCGGCGAGCCGGCCATTACCGTGGCTGCCGACGACGACTAGATCGACCCGCCGGTTCGGGCTACCGTGCTGATTTCCTCGGCGGGGTCGCCAAAGGACGGCGCGGGCGTTATCCGTGTCGCACCTCGCCCGTGCCTTTCTGCGCGCACCGTCGCCGGTCGCCTGCCTTCGCGAGAAGTCGAAAATCCAATGCAGCGCAAAGAGGACCCTAACAGCGAACACGCTTGGCCCACATTATTTGAATCGCTGCTGTGATCTCGATGGGATGCATGTTCGCATTTCACCAATACCCAAGCCGGTTGGAGCATTGGAAAAGCGATCACTCCAATGACAGCGGTCGCGGCGGGCGAACCTCCGATAATAGCGAGCATCGAGGGGATCGCCGAGAATTGCAGAGGGATTACTGCTATGGCCCCGTTTCGCGGCTGACGCTTCCTAAGCGGCACCTTAAACTGAAAACCGCTCGCTCGCCGCGGAGGATGCGGATGCAGGCTCCATCGGAGGCACTATTCCTCGGGGAGATCGTGCTGCTGCTGTTGGTAGGGCGTCTGATGGGGGAGGCGATGCAGCGGATCGGGCAACCGGCTGTCATGGGGCAGCTGATCGCCGGAATTCTGCTTGGGCCTTCTGTCTTCGGCGCGATCTGGCCCGAGGCGGAACGCGCGGTCTTCGCCGCAAATCCGCAACAGAAGAGCATGATCGATGCCGTCTCGCAGCTTGGCGTCCTGATGCTGTTGCTGCTGACCGGGATGGAGACCGACCTCAGGCTGGTTAAGCGGGCGCGGCGTGCCGCCATCAGCACGTCGGCTGCGGGGATCGTGGTACCGTTCGCCTGCGGGTTCGCGCTCGGCGAACTGTTGCCCGCCGCAATGCTGCCGCAGCCCGACCAGCGGATCGTCACCTCACTGTTTGTCGGTACGGCGTTGTCGATTGCCTCGGTGAATATCGTGGTGATGGTCGTGCGCGAGATGGGTTTCATGCGCCGAAACGTCGGGATGGCGCTGATCGCCTCGGCCATCATCGACGACACGGTCGGATGGGTCATCGTCGCGATCACCCTTGGGCTCGCGGTTCACGGACACCTGGACGCGCTCGCCGTGGGTCAGAGCGTCCTCGGAACGGCAATCTTTCTTGCGGCGAGTTTTACGCTCGGGCGGCGTCTCGTGTTCAGCATCATCCGCTGGACCAACGACAGTTTTGTCAGCGAAGTGCCGGTGGTCACCGCGATTCTCGTGATCATGGGCACGATGGCGCTCATCACGAATCTGATTGGTGTACACACGGCGCTGGGTGCGTTCGTGGCCGGGATTCTCGTCGGCGAGTCGCCGATCCTGACCCGCCACATCGACGAGCAATTGCGCGGCCTCGTCGTAGCCCTGTTCATGCCGATCTTCTTTTCGCTTGCCGGCCTACACGCCGACTTGACCATCCTGAAAGACCCGACTCTGTTCTTTTTGACCATCGGCCTGATTTTGATCGCGAGCATCAGCAAGTTCGCCGGAGCGTTCGTCGGGGGCGCTCTTGGCGGCCTGAGCGCGCAAGAATCCCTGGCGCTTGGTTGCGGCATGAACGCCCGCGGCTCGATCCAGGTGATCGTCGCATCGATCGGCTTGTCGATGGGCGTGCTCAGCCAGGATCTCTTCACCATGATCGTCGCCGTGGCGGTTGTGACCACGATGGCGATGCCGCCGAGCTTGCGCTGGGCTTTGTCGCGGCTGCCGCTGCGTTCCGAGGAGCGCGTCCGCCTCGAGCGAGAAGCGTTCGAGGCGACGGGATTCGTAACCAATATCGAGCGCCTGCTTGTCGCCGTGGACGACAGTGCGAACGGAAAACTC
>DATEQL010000995.1:0-9470 GCA_035272665.1 Allostellaceae bacterium | reverse complement strand
AAACCAGGTTCTTCGGGAGATCCGCGGGCCCCAGGTTCCCGGCGTCGACTCCGGGATCTTCCAGCCAGGCCAAGGCCAGCACGCGCTCACCCTGCGCCGCCAGCTCGTCCGACGCTTTCACGAAATGGTCGCGGTCGATCGGCGCAGCCCGCCCGCCACTTGTTGCCTGTCGGTCGCAATGCTCGAGAATTACCTCGGGCGCTCCCTTGACCAGCAGGAACTGCTTGCCCGCGTCTCTGTGCAATGTAGCCATGAATCGGTGTTCCGACTCGAACGGGATCGCGTCGAGCCGGGGATAGGCCGTCTGCTCCGCTTGCCGTTCGAGGCCGATCTTATTGCCGAACGGGTAGAGCGCACCCTCGGTCGGGTCGCCTTCCACCTTCCAGGCTCCTTCTTCCTGGTGAATCTCCGCGTCGTTGCAAAGCATGGAGACGCGCCCCATCAGCCCGAGAACCCCGTCCTCCGCTGCGGGTACCCCGTCCTTCAGCACCTCGCCATCGGGAGTGTAGCCTTGGCCTGTGATCTTGTAGGCCGCATCGGCAGTGACGGCCGACACCACCATCATCTCCATCAAGGTCAAGGTGCCGGTCTTGTCGGAGCAGATCCGCGACACCGAGCCCAGGGTCTCGACCGCCGGCAGCCGCCGGATGATCGCGTTGCGCAGGGCCATGCGCTGCACGCCGATCGCCAGGGTGACCGTGATCAATGCCGGCAACCCCTCGGGGATCACCGACACGGCGATGCTGACGACCGCCTGAAAGATGGCAATGAAATCCATTCCCTGGACCCATCTGCCGTAGGCGAACACGATCACGCTGACGACTGCGATCACGGCGGTGATCGCGTAGCCGAATTTCTTGATCTGGCGCAGCAGCGGCGTGTCGAGCGCACTGACCCCGGCCATCAGCTGGTTGATGCGTCCGAGCTCGGTCTCGCTCCCGGTGGCGACGACCACGCCGGTCCCGCGCCCGGACGAGACCAAGGTTCCGGAAAAACCCATGCCTTCGCGGTCTCCCACTGTCGCCTTCTCCGAGACGGCGTCGGTGGTCTTGTCGATCGGCACCGACTCGCCGGTCAGCGCCGCCTCTTCGGTCCGCAGGTTCTTCACGTCGACGAGGCGGAGATCGGCGGGTATGCGGTCTCCCGATTCGAGAAGCACGACGTCGCCCGGCACCAGTTCCTCGGCCGGGATCAAACGGGTGTCGCGGCTGCGTATGGTCCTCGCCTCAGCGGAAAGCATGTTGCGTATTGAATCCAGGGCCTTCTCCGCCTTGCCCTCCTGGATAAACCCGAGCAAAGCGTTGAGGATCACGACACCCAGGATGACCGCAGCGTCGAGCCACAGACCGACCATCAGCTTCACAAAGCCGGCGCCGAGCAGGACATAGACAAGGATGTTGTTGAGCTGGTCGAGGAACCGAATCAGCGGCCCCCGCTGCTTCCCCTCCGGCAGACGGTTGGGACCATATTTGGCAAGGCGCTGAGATGCCTCGTTCGCGTCCAGTCCCGTTGCGGGGTCGGTTTTCAGCCGGCTGATTACTTGATCTGCCGGGACAGCATGCCAGGCGACGGCTTCGGGGTCGGGATTGGCGCGGGCTGCCTCAGACATAATGTGTCCTCCCTCACTTTAGTCGCCGCCTCACGCGCTTTCCGCGACAAACTGAATTCCTTCGAGCGACGCCAGATCATCGTACGCGTCGTCCATCGAGCGGTCGGGGAGTTTCGGCTTTTCCTGCGTGAGCTTCTTGTAGGAAATCAGGCCCAGAAGGTGGCGGATGCAATTGAGCCGCGCTCGCCGCTTGTCGTCCGAGCGGACAATGTACCAGGGCGCGAACTTGGTATTGGTGGCCTCGAACATCATGTCGCGCGCCCGTGAGTACTCGAACCATCTGCTTCGCGAGCACAGATCCGTAGGGCTCAGCTTCCACTGGCGCAGCGGATCATTGATGCGCGCTTCGAAGCGGCGCTTTTGCTCTTCGTCGCTGACCTCCAGCCAGTATTTGATGAGCAGGATGCCGTCGTCCACCGCGTACAATTCGAACTCCGGGCAGACCCGGAGGAAGCGACGGTGCTGCGCTTTCGTGCAGAAACCCATCACATACTCGACGCCGGCGCGGTTGTACCAGCTGCGATCGAAAATCACGATCTCTCCCGAGGTCGGGAAGTGCGACAGGTAGCGTTGGAAATACAATTGGGACTTCTCGCGGTCGGACGGCGCCGGCAGCGCAACCACCTGAAACACGCGTGGGCTGACCCGCTCGGTGATGGCCTTGATCGTGCCGCCTTTCCCGGCGGCGTCGCGTCCTTCGAAGATCACGACCACCCGCAGGCCTTGGTGCCTGACCCAATCCTGCAGCGCGCAGAGCTCCACCTGTAGCTTGCGCAGCTCCTTCTCATATTCCTTACGCTTCATCGGCTCCCTCCTCGGTCATGGGTTATGGATCGCAGCCGCGCTCGATTGGTCGCCGGCGGCGATCCTCAACGATTCCGACAGACGCCACGCGTGATAGAGGGCGCCATCGGCCCACGCGAGGGTCTCGAGACCCTCGCGCGCCGTCGCTATGGGCATCCGTTGCAGCGCTATGTCTTCCAGTATCTTATCGCGACCGGTCTTGCGTTCGTCACTAAGCCGTCGCCAAGCATCTTCGATTGTTTGGAAGATGGCCGGATTGGGTGCCGTCGCGGGGTCTTTCGTGGCGTCAAGCCACGTGGCAAGTGCCCGGGCACCCGCTTCAAAGCCAGCCGGTGGTTGCCCGTCGCCGACGGCCGACGGAACACGGCTCAGGTCGTCATGAAGTTGTATGAGATGATCAAGTGCATGGCAGAGCCGGACGAGGCGGGGCTCGATTACCCTCAGATCGGTGGTTTCCAGCGAAAGCGACTCCAGAAAGTGGTCGATCTGCCGGACTGCTTCGACCGGCGTGTCGTAACGGACGGCGTCGCCGGCGAGCCGGCGGCGGACGGCGTCGACCGAACCATGAGCCAGCTCCAGGGTCGCCCGCCAGCCGGCCTCGAGCGCGACTGTCCCGCCGGCTTCGGCGAGGACCGGATCGAGACGGCTGACGGCCGACTCGCTGCCCTTTCCGGAGATCCCGATAATCAACCGCGAGAAACGATCAAGCCACGGGTAGAACGCGAGGATCCCCAGAAACTTGAAGATGCTACTGAATGCCGCCAGGGCCAGCACGCCCTCCGGATCATCCAGTTGAGAACCCACCCAGCCTGCGGCTGCCGTGATCGGCCGGAGCAAGAGGATCCCAATAATGCCGACGGACACATTGTAGACGATGTGCGCCAGCGCCGCGCGGCGCACCGCCAGAGCGGCGCCGATTGCCACCAGCGCACTCGTCGCTGCGGTTCCGACGCTCTGTCCGACAATCATCGCGCAAGCTTGTTGAAACGTCAGCGAGCCGGCATGCAGCGCGACGAGTGTCGTCGCAGCGGCGGCACTCGAGCTCTGCATGACAATCGACATCAAGATCCCGATTCCGGCGAGAATCCATTGCCAGCCGAAACCGCTTCCGCCCACGGCATCGAGGTTCCACGAAATGCCTTCCATCCCGGTCTGAAGATATTCGATCCCGATGAAGAGCAGTCCGAAGCCTGCCAGGATGGCTCCGGCCGAGCGCGTTCTACCCTTGGCAATCAGCCAGAGAAAGGCGCCGATCCCGAGCATCGGCAGGGCAAAGGCGGAAACCCGCAAGCGAAAACCAAAGATCGCGACCAGCCATGGCGTCGAAGTCGTACCGAAAGTCGCGCCGATGATGACCCCGACCGCCTGCGCGAAGGTGACCAATCCGGCGCTGACGAAACCGATGACGGTCAGCGTCGTCGCGGTAGAGGATTGAATGGCTACCGTGAAGAGCGCACCAGATACAACTGCACTCAATCGCCCGCCAACGAGTGTCTGCAGCGCACGTCGCAGCGAGTCGCCCGCAAGACCTTTGAGACCTTCAGTAAGATGGTGGATTCCGAGCAGAAACAGTCCCAGTCCACCGATAAGCGTAACAGCGGAGGAGGCGGTCATCGCCGACCGGGAGATGCTTTGGACATACGTTAATTCGCGGGATCAGCGATCGCCCGCCAGCGCCGTCGCATGCCGCTAGAACCCTCGAAGAAGCTCGCCGAAGTCTGCTCCTTCTGGCCGTACATGGCCGCGCGGCGTCGCCGGTGGCGCCAGCCCCGCCAACGCCGACCGCACCTCGCCGGGGCTGTGGCCGAACTCTCGTCTGAACGTGCGGCTGAAACTCGACGCATCTGCGAAGCACAAATCCTCGGCGATCGCCGAGATCGACTTTTTGGTCGCGGGATCGGTCAGGACCGCATGCGCTTCGAGCAGCCGCTGCCGCTGAATGTATCGGGCGACACCTCCCGTGTCCTCGAACAGCCGATAAAGATTGGATCGAGACATTCCGACAAGCCGGCACAGGATCGTCGGCCCGAAGGTCGGCGTCCTTAGGTGCCTGCGGACGGCCTGCCGCACCCGCTCCTTGCAGCCCACATCGATTTGCCGCCTGGCAACGGCGACCCGCTCGGCAGATGGGGCGACCGCCGCCGCGACCATCGCGCCAACCGCGTTGGTAAGATGGGGTAGATCGGCCTCCGTCACGGCCGGCAGACGGTGCTCCAGGGCCATCATATAGTCGCCGAGCAGATGTCCTAGAGGTGTGTCCAGGGTCGACCCGAGAGCACCATCGAGCAGCGGCGCGAAATCGCGGAACGCGTCGCGCGCCAGGAAGAACTGGACCCGGTCGACATGCGTCCGTTCGTGCAAGAATTCCTGCCCCAACGACCACAGGAACGGCACTCTCGCAGGCACTTCAAGCTCGGCACCCGCCGTTTGGACCAAGTGCGCGCCGCGGGCGCAATAGCTGATCACCCAGTGGTCAACCGGATCGCGCCTCAGGTTGCTCTTCGCTCGGACGACATTGACGGGCGGCGCGATAGTTCGGCTCATCGCCCAGCCGCCCAGCGTCCAGATATGGATCTCGGCCGGAAATTCGTCGCCGGTCGGGTGCTTGGGTAGAATGTCGAGGACGGGCTGATACCACTCCCGCCAGACTTCCAGCTGATCCCTCGGGCGCACAGGCTGGGTCGCAAAAGTATCCGGTGTCATTATCTTCTGCGCCTCCCCTGCCGAAGGCATCGCGGCCCCGGTCAGTCGCCCAAAGTTCCATCAGGCCGCTTCCAAACCGAAAGTACGGTCAGCTACGACAGATGGATAGCGTTACGCCGAGCCGAAGAGTGTCTTCGAATAGCGAAGCCTTGCGCTTGTCAATGATATTCTTCATGAGCAGCCGCAGTGCTGACATGCGGTACAGGCGTAGCCCCGCGCTCGATTAGACACCGCCATCCGCACCATCCCGCGCGGTGCGGACGACACCTGCCGCCCGCTTGCCAAAGCGAAGTTTCGCACCATTCGCAACCAGTTAAATCATGAATTAATAAATTACGATGATCGCGCTGACCGGCCGATGCCAAACCGGCGATCCGACGGCTTCCGGGTTTCCCTGCCGCGCCTTCGATTCGATCGGAGACTCGCGTACAAGATATTGATAATAAATGATTTTTATCGAGAGGCGAGCCTCGAGGAAAAATTTTTCCTGAGTTTTCCCGAGCGGCAGGGAAGGGGAGGGCGCGGCTTGAACCCCCCGTCTTTGCTCACCAGAAGGCTGTACGACAGCCCCTGTGCGGGGGAGGGTTGGGTAGGGAGGTCAAATCCTTAATAGGGCCATCGAGTATAAATTTTCATATTGGCTCTCGATACAGACGGCGTTTCGGTGAAGTCCCTCGAGGTCAAAGCCGAGGCTCTTGTATAGAGCGATGGCGTTGACGTTGTTTTCCTTGACGGTCAGTTCGATCCGGGTCATGCCAAAGGCGAATGCGGCGTCGATTGTCCGCTGCATCAGCTGGCGACCGATACCTTTGCCGCGAAACTCCGGCAAAAGCCCGACCACTAACGTGCCGCAGTGCGAATAGACAGCCCTGGTCCGGTCTGGGATCACGTCACACCAGCCGACGACCGTATCACCGCTCGACACGATGAATTGAGGAAATCCGCGTTCGATGTTGTTGACGACAAACCTCGTCACATCCTCGAGCGGCGGGGCTTCGAGAAACGCGAGGTACTTCCTTTCCCGGGCGACCACATCAACAGCGTCACGAAAACCGCCAATGTGTGCTTCCGCAATGGGCACGATCTGATAAGTCATACTAAGGCCCGCGGCAGATCACATTGAGCAATGCCTGGCGCTTTTCGACGGTGACGGCGCGGACCGCGCGATCGAGCGCCGCTGGCAAGGCGGCCGGGTCCTCGACCCGCTCGCCGTAGCCACCGGCGGCGGCGCAGACCTCGTCGAAAGCGGGAAGTTCGTCAAGGTCGATCAAGGGCGGCTTGTTGCTGCGCGCCGCCTCGCCCTGCGGATACATTCCCAAAGTGGCGCGGCGGACCGCACCCCACATCGCATTGTTCATGACCACGAACAAGACGGGCAATTTGTGGACTCGAGAGGCATGGTGAAGGGCGACCGGGTTGCCAAAGATGTGCGCGCCGTCGCCCAGGACGGCGATCACGAGGCGGTCGGGGGCCGCGAGCTTGGCGCCGAGTGCCGCCCCGCCGCCCCAGCCGAGACCGGAAGCGGTGCTCGAACCAAAATAGCTCCCCGGGCGGGTCGAGCCGCAATGCTCGGGCATCAGTGTGTACTCGTTGACCAGGATCGCATCCTCCGGCTTGACGCGGGCGATGCAGGCGCTGGCCCAGGCCATATCGATCGGGCACAGGTTCGCGGCAGCCTCGCGGGTTTTCTGCCATCCGCCGACGAGCGCCTGGCGTGAGCTGGCGACACGGCGGCGGCGTTCGGCTACTGCTGCTCGGGAGACGGATCGATCGAGTGCCGCGCCGAGCTCCGGTAGCGCGAGGGCAGCAGCACCGGTCACCGCGAGATCGCACGGAAAGCCGCGGATCGGGTACCGGGAGAACAGCGGATCGACGCCGATATGGATCACCTTGCAGTCGTGCCGTGGCGCCTTGAGGCTCGGGATCCACGGCACATCGCATTCGAGGACGATGATCGCATCGGCATCGTCGAGATAGGGTCCTGCGTCATAGCCGAGATGGCAGGGATGGTCGGCGGGGAGCGACACGTGCCGCGGCCGGTGCTCGACGACCGGCAGTGCAAAGCGCGCGGCGAATTCGCCGAGCGCCGCTATCGCCGCCGGATCGCGCCCGGCGCTCGCGGTGACGATCAGTGGGTTCTCCGCGGCGGCGAGGATACGGGCGGCCTCGTCAATTGCGCCCCCGTCGGGGCTGGGCGGAGCAGCGGCGACGCGGCGTGTCGGGGCATCGTAGGTGAAGCCAGGCAGCGGCGCGGCCAAAACTTCACCCGGCAATGACAGATAGACCGGGCCGCAGGGTTGGCTCGTGGCGATGGCGAGCGCGCGGTCGATCACGGTTTCGAGCTGCTGGCCGTTGCGCAGCTCGTAGTCCCATTTGACGATCTCGCGCAGCATCCCGGCCTGGTCGAACATCTCCAGCGCCCAGTGGATGTAGACGTCGCGCGCTCCCGGCATGCCGGCTTCGGTCAAGGGCGAGCGCCCGGCGGTAAACAGGATCGGCACAAACTCGCGCGCCGCATTGAGCGCGCCGCACACACCATTGGCGGTGCCGACGCTGACATGCACCATGACGGCCGGAACCCGCCCGGAAACCATCGCATAGCCATGTGCCATCGACAGCGCAGGTTCTCGTGCGTGGCGATTAGCGGCTGGGGCGCCGGGGCACCGGTCCGCGCCGATTTGGCGAAGGCCTCGACGAGCGGTGCGAAATCGGTGCCCGCATTGGCGAACAGGTACTCGATGCCGCGCTCGGCGAGGAGTGCCAGATAGGCTTCGGCGACGCTGTCGACCGCCAGTTCCTTGCGCGCCATCAAACCACCTCATTTCTTTGCAGTTCGTCCGGGTCAATTCTGCTCCGCCGCCGGCCGGCGCGCAAACCGGGCGCGCGATACGGCTTGCGCGGCGCGAGGGCGCTTTTTAGAGGTGTTGCGGTGTCCAAAGGGGGGAGCGCGGTGAATCGCTATCCGGCTTGGCTTTTCGTGCTGCTGTTGTCGGCCTGTTCTTCGGGTTCGAGCCAAACCGCTACGTTGATCCTGGACAACCCGACTTGGGACCGGGTCAACGTCGAAGCCGTGATCACAAACAGCGCCGACTGCGACAATCGCGGAAACGGTTACGTCGAGACCAAAGATTTCGTCATGACCAAGGGCCACACCGAGAAAATCGAGGCTCCTAACGCCGAGAGCATCTGCTGGCGGCACGATCGCAACCCGAACAATCCCGTCCCCGGTGCGTGGTCGGGTTGGAGCCGGATTCCGCTCGCCCCCGGCCAGACGGCGGAAACGGATCTCTAGCAGCGAAGGTGGCGCGGGGCAAAAGAAGAGGACGGCGAGATCATGCCTCCTGAAGCACCTAACCACTGAGCACGAGGCTCGGATCTTTCGCATCGGCTGTGATCGTGAAGCCGAGAGCCCGGCACATTTGCAGCATGGCCGCGTTTTCGCGCAGCACCTCGCCGACCAGTTCGCCGATACGACCGGGCGCCTATGGGCCGACGCACGCGGTCCACATGGCGACCTGGGCATCGCGGCCCTCGACCAGCGCCAATTGCGCCCGTTTACGGCGCGAGATGCAGGTGGTCTTTCAGGGACCCGTTGCTCCAGCTTGTCGCCGCGATCTCGGTCGCCCAGATCGTCGAAGAGGAGTCGAAGGTGCATCGCCTGGCCACGAGCGGCGCGTAGCGCCGGCGAAATCGCGCTCGAAGGGGTCGGGCTCGACCCCTATGCCGCCGAGCGCTACCCGCACGAGTTCTCGGGCGGCCAACGCCAGCGCATCGCGATCGCCCGCGCGCTGGTCCCGAAGCCGCGTTTTGTCGTGCTCGACGAGCCGACCTCGGCCTTGGACATGTTGGTGCAGGCGCAGATCCCAATCGGTCGAGTAACAGCGCAGCCGGTAAAGTATTCGACACCGCCAGTCCGAGCGCGAAACGCACGAATAGACCACTCGCACCATGTTTCTCCTTGGCAAGCGCAACGAGAATTTCACACCGACTTTGCCGGGCTTTCCAGAATGCCTATTATCGGCTTCCCGCCGCGTGCCTAAATTCAAGATTTTTCAGGTTTCCCTTCGTATGAGGCATGTGTTGCTCCGGGTCAGAGACAATCCCGCCGTCCACAAGAATTAGCTCGATATCGGCTGCGCCCTCCCGGCACTGCTTGACCGCCTGATAGGCGGCACTCTCATACCAGCGTCTTGCAGCCTCCATGTCGGGAAATTCGATTGCGACGACTCCTTCAACCGGGCCTTTCCCCTCAAGCAGCTTGAAGGGAGTGTAGGCGGCGAGATGTTTCGCACCGGAGCCTTCAAACGTAGCCCCAGCGCGTGACCAGTATTCTTCCATGGCGCTTCGATCCTTC
>DATEQL010000994.1:0-3993 GCA_035272665.1 Allostellaceae bacterium | reverse complement strand
GCCCACATTGTTATCGGCGCGCGCTCCAGCGCCGAGGCTGCAGGATGGAGTGCTGCAGGAGCGACCCTACCGGCGCCAGCGAACACGTGTTGCGGGACGACGGTCGCGAACCGGCGGTTGACAAATACCGCGGTGGCGACGTCTGCGGGAGGCCTCCCATCCCGCGGGATGTGAATTCCGTCGATATCTGCCACATTGGCCTGATTGAGCCTGCGAATGTAGCTCGGATCGGAGGCGTAGCTCGGCCAATAGACCTCGCCGGGAGCGAGCGGGAACCAGCCGACCTGGGGCCCGATCGCTCCAGAAAAATACAGACCGACGCCCGACCCGCTGAGAAAGCCGACGAGCGCCGGCGCATAAACCGGGGATGGCTCAAAGGCACCCGGTACCCACGCCCAGCTCTCTCCGATCAACGCCCAGCGTCCGTAATGGCAGGGTGCGAACCTCCAGGATTCGGCATCGACCCAAGTCCAGCCCCATGGCGCGATCCAGACCCACCGGCCGTCGGCGTAGGGCACCCAGCCTGCCGGCACGTTCGGGTACCAGACATCGCCGTAACCTTGGGCAGTGTCCCAGCGGCCGGAGGAATCGAGCTCCGCATAGCCCGTCATGTTGGGCGAGACGTGGTAGGGCGCGACAAGACGCCTCTCGTCATAGTCGCGCGAACGGCACCATTCGACGAAGGCGTCGGCGGCCGCGCGCTCGAACGCAGCGGTAACCGGGCTGATCCCGCTCAACATCGCCACATCGCCGGATTTGACAGCGATATCGGCACCGCCACCGACAAAACGCGCGCTGCCTTCGAAGACCCCGATGCGCGCCGCCTGATCCGGGGTCCCGGCATCGATGTCGTAATATCCCGGCCGCACCGGCTGAACGGCGCCGCCCGGTATGTCGACCTCGACGCTCTGGCCCTCGTCGAGCCGGCGCAGATGAATGTAGATGCGCCCTTGCGGAACATTGAGCTGCGTGGCCCGGTCGTCGAGGACGGCGACGTCGAGCGCCGTGCTGCTCGCCATCTCGATCGTATCGGGACCGATCCGGATCTCGGCGCGCGCCTCGGCGTCGGTCCACAGCGAAGCCCCGGTCGCGACCGGGTAGTTGACCGTCGCCGCTGACCATTCCGTCTCCCCGGCGGTGTGGAAGGCGAGATTGCCGGAAACAAAGCTTACCCGCCCGACGCGGACCGGCGGTTGCTGCTGCGCCAGCGCCGGAGCGCCGGCAACCACGGTCAGGAAGGTAAGGCTGGCGAGCAGGCGATACATGATGCAAACACGAAAGGCGGTCTGATGTGTTCTGACAACGGCCCGATTGAGGCCGGTTTGTGACCTGTGCTGAAACGCGAAGGTCTCACCCGGGTTCCCGCTTCCGGAATACCGATGCAATCGTGCTGCGTATGACCTTCGTGCGGCGAACATAAATTTGCCACGGGTTGGCTCTATAAGGGTTGCGCTTACCGCACCGCAGATCGACGCGGTTAGAGCTCTGGGCCAACGGAAGGATTTCGCGTGAACACGGATATTAAGATACGCCGGCTGATGCCGGCCGACGCCGCTCGCTATCGGGAGATCCGGCTCGCCGGGCTCGAGAGCAGCCCGGAAGCATTCGGCAGCACCTACGAGACCGAAAACGCCCAACCTTTGAGCAGCTTCCGCGAAAGGGTCAGCAGTTCTGCAGTGTTTGGCGCGTTCCGTGGCAAAGAATTATTGGGAATTGCCGGGTTTGCCCAGCGTAAGGGGGTGAAGGAGGCACATAAGGGCTTGCTCTGGGGTATGTATGTTCGACCCGAAGCGAGAAAAGCCGGTGTCGGCCGGCGATTGGTCGAGGCGGTCATCGATTTTGCTCGTCAGCGTGTCGAACTGCTTCAACTCAGTCTGGTCAAGGTAAACGAGCAAGCGAGGCGGCTCTATGCCCGTCTCGGTTTCGTCGAATACGGGGTCGAGAAGAACTCGCTGAAACAAGACGGACGCTATTACGACGAGATCCTGATGGCGCTGGACCTCGTGCGCAGTTCGGATCAAGACGCGGTCCGCGTGCAGCGCGCCGATGATTCATTCTGCGCGGATCACGCAATCCAGAGCGTCACGTTCGTCTCATCGAGCGTGAAATAGTAGATTCTGTCGCCCAACGCTTGGCGATGAAGCTGCGGCCGATGAGTTGCCGACGGATCTGGTTCGTGCCCTCCCGGATTTGGGTGATCTTGGCGTCGCGCATCAGCCGCTCGACGCGGTAGTCATTGCAATAGCCGTAGCCACCATGCAGCTGCACGGCTTCGGTCGCAATCCGCATCGCGAGATCTGACGCGCGCATCCTCGGTGCCGAAGTCGATCAGCGGCTTCATCGCGTGAAAATTGGTCGCCCAGATGATGCCGGTCGAGGCGCAGGCTTGGCTGAACTCGCGCACACAAGCGAGGTAGGCGGCGTAGCCGAGCCCAGCCCCGCCATAGGCCTCCGGAAAGAAGACCGCATTGAGACCGAGCGCATTGATCGCCCGGACATTGTCCCACGGGAACTCGGCCGAGCGGTCGTAGTGCTCGGCACGCGGCGCGATCCAGTTGCGTACCTGCGCCCGCTCTCTGTCCAGGATTTGGCTCTCCTCAGCCGAGAATGGCGGGAGCGCATTGAGGCGATCGGACAGCCCCCGCCCTTGCCCTTCCCGCTTGCAGGAGAGAGAATGGAGGGACCGCGGCGCTCTCAACCATCGTGGAACACCGGTTGGCGCTCTTCGAGGAACGCGGTCATGCCTGCGGGCTGCGTTGCCGGTCTGAAAGGAGATTGGCTTCGACCGCGAGGCCTTCCCGCAGCGAGGTTGCCGAACCGCGGTGAACGGCGGCGCGCACCAAACCGAGGACGGGCGGGCCGGCACCCGTCGTCTCGCGCGCAGAGCTCTTACCGGCCTCGATATTTCCGGTCATAAGGGTGAGGAGCGTGTTTGTCCCGGCGGCTTATTGCGGTTCGCCGCGCATCGAGGCGGGGTGGCCCGGCAGCTTGAACCGCTGTCCGGTATCGGTCAGCGTGGTGCCGTCGACCTTCAGGACCGACAGATCGCCATCGATGAAGTTGCCGACATAGAGGTACTGTCCGTCGGGACTGAACGCGACAGCTTCGGGCAGCGCACCGACATTGATCTCACCGACATTGTTGACCTTTTTGCCATCGATCTTGAGAGCGGTGACGGCCCCGCCGGGATGATAAAAGAAAGACGTCTTGGGCATGTTCGAGCCGCGTGCCTCGACCGTCACTGCGAGATCACCCTTTGGGCCGATCGCCAGACCTTCGGGCGAATCCCCGACGGTCACATGGTCGATGACCCGCGGCGGGTCTGCCTCCAGGTCGATCACGCCGACCGTATCGACATTGCCGTCGGAGCTGCCGCCGTTGCCGTTGTCGGCGGTCAGCGCCAGTTTCCCATCCGGCGTCACCGCTATGTTGTAGGGGAAAATGCCGGCCGGCAGGTCGCGTTTGTCGTACGTCACCTTCTGGCCGTCGATCGACAGCAGCGCAACCTTGTTGGCTGCGGGTTTGGTTGCGAGAGCACGCTTGCCGTCAGGGGTAATGGCGACGGCGGAGACCTGGTCGGCGGCCGCTCCGACCGTGACCGTGTCGAGGACGAGGACGTCCTTGCCGCGGATCGACAGTACCGAGATCGTGCCATCGGCGCGATTGGCGACGAGCGCAAGGTCCCCCTTCGGGCTGATCGCCATGCCCGAGGGCTGCTTCCCGACGGTGATCGTGCCGATTACCGCGGGCGGGCTTGTCTTCAAGTCGATCAGGAAGACCTTGTTGTCGGGTTCCAGCCGGTGGCCCCATCCCTGGATCACGGGCTCGACGGAATTGGCGACAAGAGCGATCTCGCCCGAGGGGTGGATCGCGAGATTGGTCGGCGGCCCTTGGATCGAGTTGATCAATGGGATGGTCGCCGCGATGCGCGGCGCTTCTGGCTTGGAGATGTCGATGACCGACAGCGTGTCGTGACCGGGCTCCTTGAGGATC
>DATEQL010000993.1:0-6432 GCA_035272665.1 Allostellaceae bacterium | reverse complement strand
GGTGGTACCATTGCGCCGTTCGGGGTTTGGGCAACCCATGCAGTGGCGCAACAGGACCGCGCCGGCGCAGGTGACACGCCAGCCCGGTTCTGTGCCCGGAGCGTGCGTTGCCGACCGGTCTCCCCTTGACCAGGCGCCTTCCCTCCATCCCCTCCGCAGCCGATCGCTCGGCGTTGTTCGAGGACTTCCTCGGTACTATGCACCTGTCCGACTTCTC
The DNA here is from genome assembly GCA_035272665.1 of Allostellaceae bacterium. Lineage (GTDB taxonomy): Bacteria > Pseudomonadota > Alphaproteobacteria > ATCC43930 > CGMCC-115725 > AP-15. The sequence continues at coordinate 6,215 of DATEQL010000993.1, read as the reverse complement.
CGGTCCGTTCATCGTCGGCTACGGCCTCTTCGGCCTTCCCGACGCGGGCCGGCGCGGCGGCAGGCCGCCCGGCCGAACCGGAGATCTCCCAGGTTCCGACGCCATCCTTTCCTGCGTGATGTGGTCTTCGACCACGGCAGAGCGACGGCCCCTCGCTTACCGGTGCCGCACGTGATGCCTTCGACGTTGCTTACCGCCTCGGCCTCTGCAAATTTCGAGCTTTCGCGGCTCAATAGCACACCCCACAGAATCGCTGTGTACGCTTCGCAGCCGCCGTCGCCGACAACCACGCAACACTCGCTATCGGGCGCCCGCTACGGCTTACCCGCGGCGGTCTTCCACCGGCTGGATCGCGCCAGCTTCGCCTGGCGCACAAGCAATCTCGGTGGTTGAGGCTCGGTATCAAGCCTTATTCCTCCTCCCCTTCTTCGATTGCGCTTTCGTGCCAGTTGCGCAGCAGCAGGCGCGACAGGGTATCGAGTATCAGATAAATGACGATGCCGGTCACCGAGAGCAGGAAGAGTGCGGCGAACAAGCGAGGAATGGCGAGGCGGTAGCCCGCTTCGAGGATGCGGAAGGCGAGCCCGGTTTCGGCACCGCCGGTGCCGGCGACAAATTCGGCGACGACGGCGCCGATCAGGGCGAGCCCGCCGCTGATCCGCAGCCCGGCGAGGAAATAGGGGAGTGCCGTCGGCAGTTTGAGGTAGCGCAATATCTGGCCTTGCGAGGCGCCGTAGAGTCGGAAGAGCGCCATAAGATTGCGGTCGGCGCTGTTCAGCCCGACCGTCGTGTTGGCGACGACCGGAAAGAAGGCGACGATCCAGGCGCAGACGAGGAGCGCCAGAAACGGCTCGCGCACCCAGATGATGATCAACGGCGCGATCGCCACGATCGGCGTTACCTGTAGGATCACGGCGTAAGGGAAAAGACTGAGCTCCAGGATGCGCGAGAGCGAGAACAGCAGCGCGATCGCGCCGCCGAGAACCGCCGCCGCGGCGAGCGCCGCCAGCGTGACGCGCAAGGTAACCACGAGCGAACCCAACAGGCTCGGCCCGTCGGTCCACAAGCTCTCCGCGATCAGCAGCGGGCCGGGCAGGATGTAGGGTGGTATGCCCTCGACGCGGACCACCGCCTCCCACGCGGCGAGCAGCGCCGCACCGACCGCCAGCGGGGCGGCGATGCGCCAAGACCGCGGGAAACGGCCCGGGCTCATTGCCATCCGTCCGCCATCGCCCGCGCGAGCGCGTCCGATACCGTCGCGCAGAGCGCGGCATAGTTAGCCGATGCACGCAGAGCCCGTTCGCGCGGGTGCGGCAGCTCGACGGGCAGATCGGCGGCGATGCGACCCGGCCGAGCCGTCATGACCGCGATCCGGGTCGAGAGATAGACCGATTCGAAGACGCTGTGCGTGACGAACACGACCGTTGTTCGCCGGCTCTCCCACAGCCGCAGCAGATCCTCGTTGAGCGCCATCCGGGTGATCTCGTCGAGCGCCGCGAACGGTTCGTCGAGCAGCAAGAGGTCGGGATCGGTGACCAAGGCGCGGGCGATCGAAACCCGCATCCGCATGCCGCCCGAGAGCTGGCGCGGATAGGCGCGCTCGAACCCGGCGAGCCCGACCGCGCGAATTTCGGCACCGACCCGCTCGCGCTCGGCGGGTCCGACCCGCCGGGCGAGACGAAAGGGTAGGAGCACGTTATCGAGAACGGTGCTCCACGGCATCAGTGTCGGGTCCTGAAAGACAAAGCCGACCCGCCCGAATGGCATGCGGCCGCCGCCCTCGGCGGCGAGCGAGAGGTGCCGGCTTCCTTCGCTCGGCTCGGCGAGGCCGGCGATGATGCGCAACAGGGTGGTCTTGCCGCAGCCGGACGGGCCGACGAGACTGAGGAACTCGCCGCGCCCGACATCGAGATCGATCGCCTCGAGCGCCGTCAGCCCCGAGCCAAAGCGCTTGCCGACGCCGCGCAATACGATGATCGAATGCGTCTCACGGCTTCCCGGCGGCGGGCTGGGCGACGCTGATGCCGTCAGGGTTGCATTCCGACTTTCTTGTTGACGAACTGCGGGGTGTACGCCTTGCGGAAATCGAGATCCTTGGGGTAGACGCCGGCCTTCGACATCGTGTCGAAGAAATCGCGCCAGCGCGCCTCGGTCATCGCGCCGATACCGTTCGTCTTGGCGTTGCCGCTGTCGACGATGCCGTATTCTTTGATCTTGGCGATGCCGTAGGCGAGCAGCGCGTCGGTCATCTCCGGGTTGTCGCGCTTGATCAGCCCGTTCGCCGGAGCCGGATCGCCGTAGAGGTAGCTGTACCAGCCCTCTATGCTGGCATCGACAAAGCGCTGCACGAGGTCCGGCTTTTCGCGGACCAACTGGTCCGAAGTCTGGATCAGCGAGCCATAGCTCGAATAGCCGGCATCGGCGAGCAGCAGGACGACCGGCTTCACCCCTTGAGATTCGATCGTGAATGGTTCGCTCGACAGATAGCCCTGCTGGACCGCCTTGGGATCGGCGAGGAACGGCGCCACGCTGAACGTGTAGGGCCGGATCTGGTCATCGGTATAGCCGAACTTGTTCTTCAGAAAAATCCAGCTGCCGATGCGCGTGTCGGAACCGATCATGATCGGTTTGCCTTTGAGTGCCGCGAGGCTTTCGTTCCCCTGACCGGGATGGGCGATCAGCACTGATGGGTCTTTCTGAAAGATCGCGGCGACCGCCACCATCGGGATGTTTTCGGCTATGAAATTCAGCGGGCCAAAGGAGTTCGGCGCCAGATTGAAGTCGAGCCGGCCGGCGGCGAGCAGCTGGGCATGATTGACCTGCGGTCCGCCCTGCCGCAGCGTGACCTCGAGCCCGTGCCCCCGATAGATGCCGGCGGCGATCGCCTGGTAGTAGCCGCCGTGCTCCGCCTGGGCCTTCCAGTCGGTGCCAAAGCTGACGGTCTCGGCCGCCGCGTGACCGGCGGCCATCAAGCCCGCTATGACATAGAGAGCACAGATCAGAGCGCGCATCCCCGCCCCTTCCATTCTTCCCGCGGCAATAGCGAGTGTAGTCGGGCGTTGCCGGACCGTCGAGCCGCTAAGGCTTTCAAAAAAATGGCATGATCGTGGTATTGTCGGACATGTCTCCCCTTCCGGATCCGGATGGGCGAGCGCAGGGAGCGCACGATGAAAAATCTGCTGACCGTGGTCGGGGACGGCAACGCGGCGTCGGTCCTCGACACCGCGCTGATGACGGCGCAACTCTTCAACAGCAACATCGTCGGGCTGCACAGCCTGACGACCGAATACGCCGTCGTCTTCGGCGGCGAGATGGGGTTTTCGATCTCCTCCGAGGTCGATCGCACCCTCGAACGCGAGGGCCATGAGCGGCGCGACCAGGCGCGGCGGCTGTTTCGCGAATTCATGAACGCCAAAGGCGTCCCGATCGGGCCGATGCCGCCGGGTCACAACGGCCCGAGCGCCTCATGGCGCGAAGAGGACGGGCGTCAGAACGCCGTCGTCGGGATGATCGGCCGGGTCTATGACCTGATCGTCGTCGAACAGCCGGAAAAGCTCGCCTCGATCGCCGAGGCCACTCTCGAGGACGCGCTGTTCGAGAGCGGCCGCCCGGTGCTGATGGTGCCGAAGCGGTGTCCGCCGACCTTGGGCGAGGTCGTCGCCATCGCCTGGAACGGTAGCACCGAGACCGCGGTGACCGTCGCCATGGGCATGCCGTTCCTCAAACAGGCTAAGCACGTCGTGGTCGTCGCCGTCGGCCCGCAACACATGCCCGAACCGGGGCCGGAGGGCGAAGAACTCGCTCGCGCGCTCGAACAACACGGCATCGATGTCAGCCTGCGCACCGCCTATGGCCGGCAGAAGGCGCAGGGCGAATCGTTTTTGAAGGAAGCGATGGAGGCGGGCGCCGATCTGCTGCTGAAGGGCGCCTATACGCAAAGCCGCATCCGCCAGATGATCTTCGGCGGCGGCACCCGGCACATCATCATGGAAGCGAAGCTGCCGGTGCTGATGGCCCGTTGAGCGCTCTCTCGGCAGGGCCCGATCACTCGGGCCGTACTTCCGTACCCGACGATGTGCCCTTCGCAAGCGCCGACACGATATCGGTGCGCGCAAAGTCCTCGCCCTTAAAAAGCAGCGGCAGGCCCCGTGACCAAGCAAGTGCATAGGCAGCGCAATCGACGATGTTCAGCTGGGCAGGATTACCCTGGCCCTTGCCATATCGTCTGAACGCGTCGAATGCCGCGTCGACGAGCGGTTCGTCGAATGGAACGACGATGATGCCGACCCGCTCTATCAGCTCGTCCAAAATGGCGATTGCGGCTTCACCAAGTCGGGCAAAAAGGACCAGCCGGGTTTCGAGCATCGTTACCGCCCGAGATGAGGCGCGTCGGGGCTGTCTTGATCGCCTCACGATAAATCCTGCTTTCCGCCTCGCCCGCGATTGCAGCAAAGATCGCAGACGTGTCAGTCACCATCAGCCCGGGACCCCATCAGGACCATAGCCGACGATCTCGTCGGGCGATCGGGCGTCCAGTACGGGCAGGCGCGCCAGGCGGTCGAACAGGACATCGATCTCAGCCTGGCTCTCCATCGGAAGAGGACGTGGCACGCGCGCGAGACGCTCTACGATCGCTCGCTCGACGGCGGTTTCGACGTCCTCACCCGTCACGGTCGCAAGCTCCCTCGCCAGCGCGTCGGTCCTCGGGGATCGTATCTCTAGAGACATCATGTCCTCTGATGGCTTTCACCGTCTGCCATGCTCTTTCCACACGGCGGGCCTCGATCAGCGCAAGCGTGCGCAGCATCTCGTTGGTTTGGATCATCAGGGCTTCGTCGCCGCCGAAGCCGGGCTTGGAGAGCAGGAAGTCCGGCCGGCACGCGAGGCCGATCTGCGCCGTGATGCGCGCCGATTGATCGGTCTCGTTGCCGGTTCCTCCGAGGCAACAGCCCATCCCCTTGCTACGAGCGTACAGCACAGCCTCGATCGCGTTGTTGATGCCGCCGAGATCGGGAGTCTTAATCTGGGCGTAATCCGCCGCTTCGGCATCGGCGAAAGCCCTGATGTCGTCGAGCGTGTTGCACCACTCGTCGACGACGATCTTGACCCGGTACCCTTGTCTTGCGATCGCCGTACGCAACGCGCGAAAGGAATCGATCTGCGCCGCCCGGGTCCCGGCGATGACAAAGCTTTCGAGCAACAGCTCGTGCGGCCGCACGGCCGCTTCGAGCTGCCCGAGATAGCGCGCGATCGCGTCGAAATCGTCACCGAACAGCTCGCCGAGCGTGCCGTAGACGTCGAGATGGATCCGCGGACGGTAATCGGGATCGCCGATCTCGCGGATGCGCTTGGCGACCCCGCTCGCATAGGCGATCAGCTTCTCGCCCTCCAGCCCGATGTCGCGCTCGACCTGCTGAAACGCGGCGTGCGGCAACAACTCGACCCGCTTCAGGATCATGCGGTCGATCATCTGCGCGTCCTCCTTGTGGCAGGACGCGAGGATCGGGATCGGCGCCGAGGCGATCGCACAGCCATATTCGCGGCTGACGATCTCCGCCATCGTGCAGCGATTGGCGAGTGCCGCGGCGTGGAGCAGTGCCTGAGTGACACCGTAGCGCAAGGCGGTGTGCAGCCGCTTACCGTCGTGGACGAACCCGTCGACTTCTTCGGCCAGGTCGCGGAAGCGGTCGATCGGCCGACCGCGCACCAAGTCGCGCATTGTGGTGCGCAAGAACCCCAGATGCTGCTCGGCCTGAAACAACGGGTCGCGGCCGGCGACACCGGTCAGGATCACATCGACGCAGTCGCCGAAGGCGACTTGGCCGTCGTCGAGACGCAGCATCACCGAGATCGCCGTTCCTGGCTGGACGATCTTCTTGAAGCCCGGGCTCAGCGGCGGGCCGGGGTAGGCAAAGCCGTCCGCCCGGGCACCCGCCTTGATCGCCGCGAGATCGCGGTTGAAGAAGCCGGACCTCCCGACGACCGGGATGACCTCCTTTATCTTCATCGGCAAATGCCTATCGCCAGCTGCCCCTCACCCTCCCGCTTCGCGGGTCCTTCCCTCTCCCCGCACGGCGGGGAGAGGGCTGGGGTGAGGGGCTAGCTCATCACCCGAAGCGCGAGACGTCGACCGCTTTCTCGGTGATGAATTCGAGCAGCGCGGGGGTCCCTTCGCGGGTCTTGGCGATGCCGCGGCGGATCGCCGGCACGATCTC
>DATEQL010000992.1:0-3147 GCA_035272665.1 Allostellaceae bacterium | reverse complement strand
AACAATTGCGCCGTCTTCCGCACCGCCGAGGTGCTGAGAGAGGGTGTGAGCAGGATCGACGTAGTGGCGCACAGCTTTGCCGATCTCGGCATCTCCGACCGCTCGATGATCTGGAACAGCGACCTCGCCGAGGCGCTCGAGCTCGAGAACCTGCTGGAACAGGCGGTCGTCGCCCTGCACTCGGCCGAGAACCGGACTGAGAGCCGCGGCGCCCACGCGCGCGAGGATTACCCTCAGCGCGACGATCAGAACTGGCTCAAGCACACGGTCGTGCGGCTCAACGGCGAGGGTGCGGTCGAGATCGGCTACCGCCCGGTCCATCTCTCCACCCTGTCGAACGAGGTGCAGACCTTCCCGCCCAAGGCGCGAGTCTATTGACCGCTTGGCTCGAAACCGTCTGTAAACGACCGGGTTATCGACTCCATGCCGTCATTCCCGCGCAAGCGGGAATCCAGGAGCGGCAAGCTCTTGCGGCACCGGCCCTAGACCCCCGCTTCCGCGGGGGTGACGGTAATATGGCGGATCCTGGTCAGCCGTTTCGCGTCGACCTCTAAGGACCTTCAATGGCTGAATTCACCCTGCCGGCGAACTCAAAGATGGGTGTCGGCAAGATCGTCCCGGGGCCGCCGGGTGCCACGCGGGTGCGCGAGTTCAAGATCTATCGTTGGAACCCCGAGGACGGCAAGAACCCGGTCATCGACACCTTCGGGATCGATCTCAATGATTGTGGCCCGATGGTCTTGGACGCACTGATGAAGATCAAGAACGAGATCGACACGACATTGACCTTTCGCCGTTCCTGCCGCGAAGGCGTGTGCGGCTCCTGCGCGATGAACATCGACGGTGTCAATACGCTCGCCTGCATCAAGGCGATCGCCGACATCGAGGGCGCGGTGCGCGTCTACCCGCTGCCACACCTGCCGGTCATCAAGGACCTGGTCCCCGACCTGACCCACGTCATTGCCCAATACCAATCGACCCGGCCCTGGCTGCAAACTGCGAGCCCACCCTCGCCCGACCGTGAGCGGCTTCAGTCGGAAGAGGAGCGCGCGAAGCTCGACGGCCTGTGGGAATGCATCCTGTGCTTCTGTTGCACGACCGCCTGCCCGAGCTATTGGTGGAACAGTGAGCGCTATCTCGGGCCGGCGGTGCTGCTACAGGCGTATCGCTGGATCGCCGACAGCCGCGACGAGACGACCGGCGAACGGCTCGACGCGCTCGAAGACCCGTTCCGGCTCTACCGCTGCCACACGATCATGAACTGCACCCGCACCTGCCCAAAGAACCTGAACCCGGCCAAGGCCATCGCCGAGATCAAGAAATTGCTGGTATTGCGACGGTAGATTGAGACCGCGGCCCACCCGCCGAGGGAGCCTTGATGCGGCGTCGGATCATCATCGACACCGACCCCGGCATTGACGATGCAGTCGCGATCCTCTTTGCGCTGGCGGCGAGCGAGGAATTGGAGGTTCTCGGCATCGTCGCCGTCGCCGGCAACCTGCCGCTTACGCTGACCGAGCGCAACGCGCGCCGGATCTGTGAACTGGCCGGGCGGGCTGACGTACCGGTTTATGCCGGCTGCGCGGGGCCGATGCTGCGGCCGCTCAAGACGGCGGATCACATTCACGGCGAAACCGCCCGCGACCGTCTGCTGTTACCCGAGCCGACGATGGAGCTACGGGTGCAACACGGCGTCGACTTTCTGGTCGACACATTGCGCGCCGCCGAGGCGGGCACGATCACCTTGTGCGCATTGGGGCCGCTGACCAACATCGCCATGGCGCTCGTCAAGGCGCCGGAGGTCGCCGGCAAGATAGGCGAATTGGTCATCATGGGGGGAGCTTGTTTCGAGCTCGGCAATGTGACGCCGGCCGCCGAATTCAACATCCATGTCGACCCGCATGCCGCGGCGATCGTCGTCGACAGCGGCATCCCGATCACGATGATCCCGCTCGATGTCACCCATCAGGTGCTGACCACGCCGCCGCGCCTCGATGCGCTGCACTCTCTCGGCAACCATTGCGGCGCGGCAGTCGCGGCGCTGCTGACCTCTTTCGAGAAGAGGCGCCGGCGCAAGTTCGGGTCCCGCGGCAGAGCTCTTCATGATCCGTGCGTGATCGCCTATCTGCTGCGCCCCGCGTTGTTCGGAGGGCGCGAGGTCAATGTGGCGATCGAAACGCAGAGCCCGCTGACCAATGGAATGACCATCGTCGATTGGTGGGGCGTCACCGGCAGGAGGCCCAATGCCCGGCTGATGAACACCGTTGACGCGGGCGGTTTTTTTCATCTCTTGACGAAAAAGCTGGCGCGTCTGCCTTAACCGGAGCTGCGGGCCGGCCTCCTCGTCGAACGTGCTGGCGCGGAGACCAGCAAGTTACGATCGAGTTGCACAAGGTTATCTAGGTTACAATACGAGGCTATCAGTGCGATGCAGTCGGGCGACTCTTCATACGACAGGATTTCTACGGTTCAGCAGGTGATCGTTGGGAACTCGTGCTCGAATGCCCACGCCATTACACCCTCGACCTCGCGTTTGCCGAGCTATGAATTATAGGCGCTCATTGGGGGCTCCTGTCTCCGGGGACTGTCTGTGTCCAGGTGCACGAGAGTACGCCAAGAAACGGGACGGGCTAAGGCGCGGGCCGCGACGCGATCTACCGGCCGCGCCTGACAGCGGATTTCGCTGTAAGCCAGTCACGAGCGTTTAAACCGGCTTGTTGACCGCCGACTTGATCGCGCGCGTGCCGAGATCACTGACCGAGTGCGACGCGCGAAAGGGAAATCTATACTCGGACTCGTGTGAAGCGCGCCAGCGCAGGAAAGCGCGGGCCGCGTACAGTAGGGGAAGAATTTGGTCAGCAGAAAGCCGTCATCCTGTCCGCCTTGGCGTTACCGGCTGCTGACCAGAACCACCGCAAGCGGTGCACAGCCCCGGCTCCCGAGAGAGGATCGGATGTATGTCCTTATCGGCCTCGCCCCCGTCCCGCGGCTCGAGGCCCGTGCCCTTGCACTTTTCGCACTGGATACCGGTCGTCATTGACACCGTGCGGGATGAACCGGGGCAGTCTCGGCAAGCGGCGCCGGGTGGCCCAATCCCCCACGCCGCACGCCCACCCAGGTCTGGCCCGGAGTTCCCCGCGGCCAAAC
>DATEQL010000991.1:0-2864 GCA_035272665.1 Allostellaceae bacterium | reverse complement strand
GAAGGCGCCGAGATAGAGCTTCAACGACTTGCTCTCGAGGATCGTCTCTTCAGGGACGTAGTCGATTACGAGATGAGCGAAATCGGGCTGGCCAGTCACCGGACAGAGCGAGGTGAATTCCGGGCAGGTGAAGCGTACGACGTAAAGCAGACCGGGATGCGGGTTCGGCACCGTTTCGAGCACCGCCGCATCCGGCGATTCGGGAAGTGCTGTGTGCCGCCCGAGTTGGGTCAGGCTCATTTCGAACTCTCGAAAGCGGCAGCGAAATCGGCCAGCGAGCTCGTCTCGATCGCCGCCTGCATCGCCGCCATCAGATCGGCATAATAGCGCAGGTTGTGCGCCGTCAGCAGCATGCTGCCGAGGATCTCGCCGCTGCGGCAGAGATGGTGAAGGTAGGCGCGGCTGTAACCCGTGCAAGCCGGGCAAGGGCATTCCGGGTCGAGCCGCGCCGGGTCGTCGGCGTGCCGCGCATTGCGCAGGTTCACGGTCCCGCGCCTGGTGAAGGCCTGCGCGGTCCGGCCGGAGCGCGTGGGCAGCGCGCAGTCGAACATGTCGATGCCGCGCAACACGGCGCCGACCAGGTCGGCAGGCTTGCCCACACCCATCAGGTAGCGCGGCCGGTCGTTTGGCAGCGCGGACACGGTCTCGTGCAGTACAGCGAACATCGTCGCCTGCCCCTCGCCGACGGCGAGCCCACCGACCGCATAGCCGTCGAAGCCAATGTCGATCAGCCTCGCGGTCGCGCGTAGCCGCAGATCAGGATGGACCCCGCCCTGGACGATTCCGAACACCCCGTGGCCCGGCCGTTCGACAAAAGCGCGGCGCGAGCGCTCGGCCCAGCGCATCGTCAATTCCATCGAACTCGCGACCGCCTCGCGCGAGGACTGGTAGAGCGTACATTCGTCCAAGGCCATCGTCACATCGGCGCCGAGCTGATGCTGGATCTCGACCGAGCGCTCCGGCGTCAGCTGATAAAGGCTACCGTCGAGATGCGAGCGGAAGGTGACGCCCGCCTCGGTAATGGTGCGCCGAGCGGCGAGCGACATGACCTGGAAGCCGCCTGAATCGGTCAGGATCGCATAGGGCCAGTTCATGAAGCGATGCAACCCGCCGAGGGCCGAGATCCGATCGGCGCCGGGTCGGAGCATCAGGTGGTAGGTATTGCCGAGAACGATCCGCGCCCCGGTCGCGGCTACCCCCTCCGGGGTCATCGCCTTGACCGTACCGGTCGTCGCCAGCGGCATGAAGACCGGTGTGTCGACTTCGCCGTGTGCGGTCGTCAGACGGCCGCGCCGGGCCCTGCCGTCGCGCGCCAGCACCTCAAAACCGATCGTCATCGGGCGCGGCTCTCGGCATTCGCGTCTTGGCGGCGACAGGCTCGAGGGGCGAGACAGGAACAACCCCAACTCGTACCCTGGTTTACGCTTTGCTGCACCTGCGGCAAATCAGCGGGAATTCTCGTTAGGGTTGCAACATCGATGAAGGGCCGCTCCAGGCAACACCGTCCGCCGAAGGTCGGTTTGCTGCTCGCCGAGGATCGTCGGCGCACCATTCGATTTCGCCGATTTTTGCCTCGGGGTGTCGATTTGGCGAGATATTATGCGAATATGGCAATTCACCGCCGTCATCGATAGCTTGTTGCTCTGGCGCTGCACGAACTCGTCTGCCAATCCAGAGAATGAGGAGCCAAGACGCCCCAAACCCAGCTGATCCGCGAATCGGAGGAGGAGCACCTACTAGCAGAGGTCAGGAAATCCGCCGAGCGGGACGCGACGCTTCTGGTCGAGGAGTTCATCGAGGTCGGAAGCTTTGGCCGAATTCATGTCAAGCGGCAGATACTCGAGCTGCTGCAGCACGAGGGAGGTGAAGAGTCGGCGGTACTGTACACACGCAGCCATTGTCTCGGCATGCATGAAATTGAGGCGATGTAGGTCACGGCGTCTCGCGTTCAAGACGCGGGATGCTCCCCTCGCAACTACCGCCGCGTCGGCTTCATTTCCAGGCAAATCGGCATCGATTTTATAGCGGCTGCTGATCCTTTCGGGTCCCATCGCGCCGGGTCTAATTAAGGTGCCGTCGTTCTGCTGCTTGGCGTGTCGGTGAAACCACGGGTTCGAGCGGGCGATGGCCGATTTGTTCTAAATGGGAGCATATCCCGGGAGCTACCCCAAATAAGGTGGACCATGGGGAGTCCGCCACGGTCGATCGAGATGCCCGTGCAGCACGCGAAGCACGTCTATTTGGTTGCGCAAGGGGACACCCCCGTTGGGGGCATCGAGGAGGTATCGACCTCCTGGCGGAGATCGGCGACCGAGTACGGCGTCGACCCCGACAGCAGGGAGGCGCCGCGCATCCTGATGTCTCAGGAGCTCAAAGAGCTTCGAGAGCCGCTCGATCAGCTGATCTTTAGCGCACAGGAGGAGATCGATCGGCTCTACAAGCTCGTTCGCGAGGCGGGATACACGCTTCTCTTTTGTGATACGGCGGGTATCGCCGTCGAACATCGTGGCGACGAAGCAGATGCGAGCCGTTTCAAATACTGGGGAACTTGGCTCGGCGGCGTTTGGTCTGAAACGATCGAAGGCACCAACGGCATCGGCACCTGCATCGCCGAAGAGCGGCCTATCACTGTTCACAGAAACCAACATTTTCGCTCCCGCCATGTAGACTTGAGCTGCTCCGCCGCACCCGTCTTCGGCCCCGACGGCAGTTTGATGGCGGTGTTGGACGTCTCCGCGATCGATCCCGAAAGGTCGGAACGAGCGCATGCGCTGACCGGCGCCCTGACGGTAAATTCGGCGCGCGCCATAGAGGAGCGTTTTTTCCGAGAGCGCTTCCGCCAAGGATGGATCGTCGCGGTTGCG
>DATEQL010000990.1:0-3268 GCA_035272665.1 Allostellaceae bacterium | reverse complement strand
CTGAACAAGCAGGTTTGCCATCGTCGCGATGTCCGCCAGATCGGGAACATTCTCGAGCGTCAGCGTATCCGACGTCAGCAGGCTCGCCGCCATCAGCGGCAATGCGGCGTTCTTGGCGCCGCTGATCGGAATTACCCCATCGAGCGGAACACCACCCTTGATGCGGATCTTGTCCATCGCCTCGGTTCTGCGCGCCGCCTACCGGCGCGGAAGCGACGGCAGGCTATCGTTTGGCGGCCTGTCCGCCCTAGCGGTTGCTTTTACCGGAGCGGCGGGCGCTGCTCAAGCCGGCGGCTCGCCCTCCCGGCCTGAACCTTGAGATTGCGGAACATCTGGCCGATCCCGCGCGCGCATTTGCTCCTTCCGCCGGAGCAGGTTGTCGCGCAATGCCTTAGCCAGCCGCTGTTCGCGCGCTGCCCGCTCGGCATTCTTTCTCGGTGTCAGATGGGGATGCTCGCTCATGCTTTATCCAACGAGAGCGCAGCGCCGCGGTCAAGGGGCCAAATGCTCGGCGATGCGGATTTTCGCGTTACGGGCAAGGATCACCGGCAACCCGCCTACCTTGCCAACCGCCGAGGCCTCGTGTATTGCCCTCCCGTCGCGCCGGGGCCCGATCTGGAGGCCGGACGCTGCCGTAGCTCAGTGGTAGAGCACTCCCTTGGTAAGGGAGAGGTCGAAAGTTCAATCCTTTCCGGCAGCACCATTTCCGGAAATATAAGGCGCGGGACGGCGCGGATCGCGAAATGGCTGCGCTACCTCACGACGATGCCGGCGCAGGCCACCAAGCCTTGAGCTGTTCGACCGTGCCGGCGAAGCGGCTACGGTCACACGGCCCGATGCCCGGCACCGGCACGGGCGCGCTGCCGACCTGTCCGTCGGTGTGCTGCCACAGGGTCCATTGTGACCAACCCGGCGGACAAACCGGGTTCGTGCCATACTCAGCAAGCCAGAGAGGGCAGCGCGACAGAGTGGTGCTCGGCGACGAGATTATGTACCGATTGGTGTACAGGATCGGCCAAGATCCGGTAGCTGCCTGGACGCTCGCCACCGCCTGTGCTGCCGCCATTGCGGTCGCCTGCGAAGGCGGGTAGGGCTCCCAGTCGATCGCGAGGCAGTCTACGCTGGCCTCGGATTTCGCGACAGTCAGGAAATGCGCGATCTGCTCGGCTGGATTGCTGCCGTCGAGAAAATGATAAGCGCCGACGAGTAGCCCAGCGGTACGCGCTTCCGTCACGCGCGGCAGGAACGTCGGATCGATAAATCCGGATCCTTGCGTAGCCTTCAGGATCACCGCGACGACGATCCCGGCCGCAGCCGTGGCGACGAAATCCTGGCTAACGGTTTCGTAATGGGAGATATCGATCACGACATCGGACATAACCGGTGGGATAAAGGGTGCGGGATTCATCATCGTTGCGAATTCTCATCATATCTATGTGGACAGCAGGCCGCGAGCTCATGTCCTTCTCGGCCAATTTAGAGATTTCGAGGCGTCGAGCTTGCGGAGTGAATGTTATTAACACAATTATGTTGAATTGTCAATGAAGTTGGAGAGGGCACAGCCGGCGGCCGTCACACGGAAACCCGGTCGCCGGCCATCCCAAGTCGCTCGCCCCGATATCTTTGGGACCAGATTGGCTCCCACCACCAGCGGTTCGCGAGATACCAAGAAACCGTCTTGCGCAGCCCGCTGTCGAAGTTCTCGCGCGGCTTCCAGCGCAATTCGCGCCGGATCTTGGCGATATCCATCGCATAACGCCAGTCGTGGCCCGGCCGGTCAGCGACGAAGCTGATCAGCCGCTCATGCGGCCGATGCGGCGAACCCGGCAGCATCTCGTCGAGCAATCGGCAGATCGATTGCACGACATCGAGATTGGTCCGCTCGGCGTTTCCGCCGACATTGTAACTTTCGCCGGCCCGCGCTTCGCTCAGGATCGCGAACAGGGCACGGGCGTGGTCCTCGACGTAAACCCAGTCGCGGATATTGTCGCCCTTCCCGTAAACCGGTACCGGCTCGCCGTGAAGCGCTTTCAGAATGGCGAGCGGGATCAGCTTTTCCGGGAAGTGGCAAGGTCCGTAATTGTTCGAGCAGTTACTGATCACCGTCGGCAACCCGAAGGTCGCCTGCCACGCTCGGACCAGATGATCGGAGGCGGCCTTCGATGCCGAGTAGGGCGAATTAGGCTGGTAGCGCGTGGTTTCAGTGAAGCTGCCCCCACTTCCGAGGGAGCCGAAAACCTCGTCGGTTGAAACATGGTGAAAGAGGAATCGGGCAGCACGTTTTGGCGGGAGCTTTTGCCAATGGACGAGCGCCGCCTCGAGCAGCACGCAGGTCCCTTCGACATTGGTCTTGATGAATTCCGCCGGGCCGTCGATCGAACGGTCGACATGGGATTCTGCCGCGAGGTGGAGAACGGCATCGGGGTCGAACTCCCGCAGCAGCGCAAACATCGCTTGCCGATCACAAATATCAGCCCGGCGAAACGCGTATCGAGGGCTCGACTCGATTGGCCGCAGCGACCCCAGGTTCGCCGCATAGGTCAGCTTATCAACGTTAAGAATCGTGGTGTTCAGCTCGCCGATAAACAACCGACAGACCGCCGACCCGATAAAGCCCGCACCACCCGTCACCAATACCTTCATCACCGACCGCCGTGTTTGCGCGTCGGGGCAGGCTACGCCGACCCGCGCGGATCGAGCAATATAGTCGGGACGATCCGTCGCCTGATGTCCGTAACGAAACTTGAGCAAAGGCGGGTGGCTGCATATGCTGGGGAAAAGAGGCTTGGCAGTCGCAGTTCGGCCGTGGGGGCGTGCCCGCCGAGCATATCGGGGAAGGGCGAATGTCGAAACGGAATCCCATTTCCGCGGCGCTGGACGCGCTCGGGTCATCAGCAATTCGCGCTTTCTGCCTGGCGCTCGCGTTGATGGCGGTGCCGGGTCCAGCGGGGGCCGCGGACAAACTCGTGCTCCAGCTCCACCGCGAGCCGCAGTTCGAGTTTGCCGGCTATTATGCGGCGCTATGGCAGGGCTTTTACCGGGAGACGGGGCTCGAGGTCGAGATCAAGCCAGGTTCACCTGAGGGAACTCCGCCGACCGATCCGGTGCGAGAAATAACGGAGGGTCGTGCCCAGTTCGGGACTGGAACCATTCAGTTGCTGATCCGGGCAGCCCAAGGGCACTCGCTGCTGCTGCTGGCGCCAATCTTTCAACAGAGCGGGGCCGCGGTCTATTACCGCGCCGATGGCGATTTTTCTTCCCCGGGGGC
>DATEQL010000989.1:0-4133 GCA_035272665.1 Allostellaceae bacterium | reverse complement strand
ACCCGACCCTGCTCGTAAAGCGCGGCCACCGGTTCGGCCCGGGTAACCTTGTCACGTGAGGCGCGCACCGCTGCAAAGGCGACGTTCGGATCGATCACGCGCAGGGTCGCCTCGACCATCTCGCCACCGTGGTTCACCTCGGCGACGACCCGGTCGGCGTGATGCGCGCGATAAGCCGAGATCGCTGTCTTTGCCCATTCCGTGGGCTGGTAGCGGCCGGAAACATCGGCAAGCACCCAGCCTTGCCCCTGCTCGTCCTTGCCGGCGACGATGATGCCGGTTTCGTCGGCGTCCCGGGTCGAGGTCGCAGCGGGATCGATCGCCACCACCACTCTGATCAAGGTCGGCGCAGTGCGCGCTCGCGCCGCTTCGATGATGCCGCGGCTCCACAGGGCGCCCGGCACGTCGTCGAGGAGCTCGGCCTCGAGTTCTTGGCGACCGAGGCGCGTTCCCTCGTATTTGCGGACGATCTGCTCGAGAAAGGCAGGCGCCAGATTGGCGCGGTTCTCATAGGTCGAGCCCCGCGTGACTATGGCAGTCGGATCGGCGATCAACGCACGGATCAGTTTGGTCGGCCGCGGCGTCGTCGTCACCACGACACGCGGGTCGGTTCCCAACCGCAACCCGAACATCAGCATGTCCCAAGCTTCGGGGTAGCGCCAGCTGCCGAGCTCGTCGCACCACGTTGCATCATGCTGCGGGCCGCGCAGACGCTCGGGCTCGTCGGCACTGTAAAGCGTCGCGATGGCCCCGTTCGGCCAGGTCAGCCGCCTCTTCGACGGCTCGTAACGAGGCCGGTCCCAAGGCGGCGAGATCGCCAGGATGCCGCTCTCCCCCTCGACCATCACATTGCGTGCGTCGGCGGCGGTCGGGGCAACGAGTGCCACGCGGCGCGCCGTCCACGCCGCTACCCTCGCGCGCATCAGCTCCGCGCCCGTTCGCGTCTTGCCAAATCCGCGGCCGGCAAGCAGCAGCCACACCCGCCAGTTCCCCTGCGGCGGCAGCTGCGCCGGGCGCGCCCAGAATGGCCAGTCATAGAGCAGAGCGCGCGCTTCGGCGGGGCTCAGTGCAGCGGCGAGGTCGTTCCTCGCCGCCTCGGGCAGCGAAGCGAGCCAACCCGCGTGCAAGTCCCTCACGCGCATGGCCCGCGACCTCCGGATGTTGGATTACGTCGCGAGCCTTCGGAGCTTGAGTGATCTCCGCGACGCCGGCACCCGCCGGGTCGCCGGTTTCGCCAATTTCGACGATTCCTATCAGATTGATCCGGACTTGTCAATCAAGAAATGCGAATGACGCAATCTTTCCGCATCCCGAAATGCGACTCGAGCGCGCCGAGCGCGGCGATCAAGATCCCCGACGCGGCCTCCTGGCTGACTCGCCGTCCGCTCCAGCCCTGTTCGAGCGCCCATTCCTTCAGGGTTCGTTCCCACCCGACGACGTGCCAAAGGCATGAGCCGGCGGGCGAACCGAGACCGCCGACCGCCAGGATGGCGCGCCAGACCGCCTCGCGCGCGGCCTCGATGCGCAAGCCTGGGCCATCCTCAACTTTGAACCTCGATGAGCCTCCGTCTCTCGGCCGCGACCAATCGGGGGCACGCAACGGGTCGAGTTGGGCAGTCGCAAAGCGCGCTCGGAAATCCTCGCCGGCCTGGCGCATCGGCGCAGTGATCGAGCCTCGACGCTCCATCGCGGCGAGCGTGTCGACGGCGCGATAAGGCCGCGCCGGACGCCCCGATTCGTCGGCGATCGGCCGCTCCAAGCGCTCGACGATGCCGTGGTTGCGGCGCTCCGGCGTGGGCGGGACCGCGATGTCTTGACGAATCGGAGCCGCGGCACGACGAGAACGATGGCGTGAGGTAGAGGTCATTTAGAACATACCATGAACAAGTGAATCACGAAGAAACCCGAGCGGCGTGCTCGAGCCGCTTTAGAAATTGCCGCGACGGTCCGTTGTCGTCGCGACCGCGACGACCACCGACAGCGCTCGCGAGCGCTTCCACCTCGCGCAGGCGGTGAACCTCCGCCTTGCTCCCGGACGCAATGTGGCATAGCGCATGATGGTGCGGGCAATAGGCTGAAACCGGCCGTCCGGGTGCGCCGTAGCACGGGGCGCCGCAGATCCGGCGGTCCCCGCATTCGTCGAGAATGTAGGCGCAACCCAAGTCCTCCTCATCAGCTTCCCACGGTGCCTTTAGCTTCTCCATCTACATCTCCTTTTTCGCACCAAATCTCTTGTCAGGATCACACCGGCATGTTAGCGTGGATTTTAGGCATGTCAACATAGCAAATTGTGAAGGACGCATTATGGACGGTCCCTGGTTTCACCAAGCTCTGGAGCGGATCAACGCGACACAGGCGGATCTCGCACGCCACCTTCGGCTGGCGCCCTCGGCGATCTCCCGCATGATGAAGGGGGAGCGCCAGATGAAGCAGCTGGAGACCGTGCAAATCGCCGAGTTTCTCGGCCTGTCGCCGGAGGAGGTGCTGCGCCATGCCGTTGAGGCCACGGTGCCGCCGCCGGCCGGCGAAATGCCGCGCGGGCGCGGGCGCCCGCCCTCGACCGGGACCTCATCCGCCTCGGCGTCGGGGCTCGCCCGCACGCCGGATCAGATTCCGATTCGCAGTGCCGCGCGCGGCGGCACCGACCAGGAGATGTTTCTCGAAGACGGCCCGATCGGCTACACGCCGCGGCCTGCCAGTCTGGCCGGCGTGCGCTCGGCGTATGCGATCTACATGGTCGGCGACAGCATGGAGCCGCGTTACGAGCCGGGTTGGCTCCTACACGTCAACCCGTTCAAGCCGCCGACCCGCGGCCGCGACGTCGTTGTTTACAAAGAGGGGCAGGCGGTGCTGATCAAACAGTTTGTCGGCTGGGAGGCCGACACCTTGGTCTTGCGCCAGCTCAACCCCGCCGACACGCTGCGCATCCCGCGCAACGAGGTGCGCGAATGCCACCTCGTCGTCGGCGCCGATCAGGAAGGCTGAAGCACCGGCGGCTCGCGGGAGCGCCGGGACGGCGAACCCGCTCTCCCATTGGCGTCTAAATCGCCGTTGGGTGGCTTCCGGCCTCCCGAGCGCTCTGAGTGGCCAAGCCGACCAAGCTGGGACCCTCGGCAAGGAGCTCCACGACGCGCAGGTAGATCAGCGGGTCTCCACAGACACCGCGACCGTCCGAAGACCGTACCCCACCGCGCCCTCACGGCAGTGCCCAGACGCCGGTCTTTGATCCAGATCAATGGCGACCTGCGCGCATAACTGGTTGAATGCTTGCTTGCACCAGACACGCGCACAGGAGGTCGAGACATGGGCGAGGTTTTGTACGATAGCCCGGATTGCGCCGCGCGTGCCCGCTCGCTCGGGCCCACGCTCGCCGCGGCGGCGGACGAGATCGAGCGAAATCGCGAATTACCCACATCGCTCGTGTCTGTGCAGATAGACAACGGGCTGTTCGGCTTGTTGCAGCCGCGTTCTCTCGGCGGCGCCGAACTCGACCCGATGACCTACATTCAGGTGGTCGAGCAAATCGCCAGCCATGACGCCAGCACCGGCTGGTATGTCGAACATGCGAACGGCTGCTCGATGGCCGCCGCCTTTCTCGATCCCGAAGTCGCACAAGAAATCTTCGGACCGCCGGACGGCATCGTCGCCTGGGGCCCGGTCGGCCGGGCCGAGCTGCGCGCACTCCCCGGCGGGTTCCGTCTGACCGGCGCCTGGAATTTCGCCAGCGGCAGCCATCACGCGAGCTGGCTTGGCGCCCATGTCGTGACGCGCGGCCCCGACGGCGCGCCGCTCATCCGCGCGGATGGCAGGGCTTGGTCGGCGGCGGCGCTGCCGAGGGCAGAGCCACGCACAGCCTGATCCTCGCCTGGCGAGAGGCGCATGCCAAGCTCGGCCGGTACCTCGAACTCGGCGAGCGGCTGTCCATCGGTTTTCATTGCTATATTGCCGAAAGCCGTGAGCAGGGCATCCGCGAGGCTGCCAAATTCTACGAAGAAAAACGAATTAAGAGTTTTCGCGTCGCTCGCCGATGCGAAAGCTCTGTTGGACTGACGTGGATCGGAGCTCGCCGCAGGGGTATGGAATTTTCAGGTGGTCTGCGGGGCGGCGAGATGGCTGGCCGGGCGGGAATGAGG
>DATEQL010000988.1:0-8821 GCA_035272665.1 Allostellaceae bacterium | reverse complement strand
GTGGGTATGGTCGGCGACCCAATCGTCACCGATTTTGTGCCGTGAAAATGCGACCGTCGCACGGCCGGGGCGGTCATAAGGGGTGCCGTCCTCGTGATAGCCGGTCGAGTCGAAGACGCCCATCCCCACCGCGCTGAGGCGATCGGCCGAGACGATCGCGCGGATATCGTCCATTCGCCAGCGGAAATCCGTGGTCACGGGCCAGACATTGCGCCATTGCGCCCGCTCGGCCGCGTCGCGGCCGGTGATGAAGTTCTCGAAAGTGCCGAAGGCGATCATATCCTCGGTAAAGAGCGGCCGTGCGCCGGCGAAATCGACGGCGCATACATGCTCGGACAGATGCCGGAACCAGTCGCGGATTCTGGCGAGGTCGTCGGGATGCGGGGTCTGGATCACGCGCTCTGTCCTCCGTTCATCCGATCGTGCCGGCAGCGCGCAATGCCACGATCTCGGCGGGCTCGAGCCAATCGGCCAGTGCCGCCTCGGCCTCTTCGAGGCCGCCCGGCGGTTGCGGCGGGATCGGCAGGTCCGGAACAGTTCGGCTGAAGCGCGGCGCCGGCGCCGGCTGGATGATGCCGGCGATCTCGACGTAGGTTTGGCGCACTTTATTGTGCGGGTGGTGCGGCGCCTCGTCGGTCGTCAGAACCGGCGCAAAGCAGGCGTCGGTCCCTTCGAGCAGCGCGCACCATTCGTCGCGCGACCGGGTCTTGAACAAAGCCGCCAACCGCGCCTTCGCCTCCGGCCAGTGTTCACGGTCCATCTGTGGCGGCAATGTCGCAGGGTCGATGTCGAGGCGCCGCAACAATTCCGCATAGAACTTGCCTTCGATCGCCGCGACCGAGATCCAGCAGCCGTCGGCGCATTCGTAGACCTCGTAGAAATGGGCGCCGGTATCTAGAGCATTGGTGCCGCGTTCGTGAGTCGCCAAACCGGCCGCAACCATGCCATGGAAAGCCGTCATCAGCGATGCCGTGCCGTCGACCATTGCCGCGTCGACGACCTGACCCCGGGCCGAGCGCTGCGCTTCGAGAATGCCGCAGACCACACCAAAGGCGAGATACAGGGCGCCGCCCCCGAAATCGCCGATCAAGTTCAAGGGCGGGGTCGGCGGCTGGCCGCGCCGCCCAAAAGCATGCACCGCGCCGGCGAGCGCGATGTAGTTCAGATCGTGCCCGGCAGCGTGCGCGAGCGGCCCCTCCTGACCCCAGCCGGTGACCCGGCCGTAGACGAGGCGGGGATTGCGGGCGAGGCACTCCTCGGGGCCGAGACCCAGCCGCTCGGTAACCCCCGGACGGAAGCCTTCGATCAGCGCGTCGGCGCGTTCGATCAGGCGCAACGCGAGCGCCTTTCCGTCCGGATGTTTGAGGTCGAGCGCCAGGCATCGCCTGCCGCGCAGTAGCAGGTCATAGCGCAGCGGGCGCGCCACGCCGAGATCGCTCGGCTCCGGCCGATCGATGCGCAACACTGTCGCGCCGAGGTCGGCGAGTAGCATCGCGCACATTGGCCCAGGGCCGATGCCCGTGAATTCCACTATTTTAATACCGGCCAGCGGTCCCATCAGGCGCCTCCCCGTTTCCCGGATTTGAACGTGCGTGGTATTGAACGACTGGTCAAGCCGGCACCGCCATTCAAAGGAGACGACACTGCATGTCCGGACCGCTCGCAGGCATTCGTGTGGTCGATTTGACGTCGGCGGTATTGGGGCCGGTGGCGACGCAGATCCTCGGTGACATGGGGGCGGACGTGATCAAGGTCGAGCCTCCCGAAGGCGACCCCATTCGTCCGCTCGGCCCGTCGCGCCACCCCGGCATGGGCGCCTATTTTCTCAACATTAACCGCAACAAGCGCAGCGTGGCACTCGATCTGAAGCGGCCGCCGGCGCGCGCGGCGCTCTTGAAGCTGGTCGAGACCGCCGATGTCTTTGTCCATAATATGCGGCTCGGGGCGGTCGAGCGGCTCGGCCTCGATTATTGGGCGGTCGCCCACCGCAACCCGCGCATCGTCTACGCTGCGGCGACCGGGTTTCGCAAGGACGGAGCCTACCGCGACCGTCCTTCGTTCGACGACGTAATCCAGGGGGAGAGCGGTCTCGCCTCCCTCAACGGCGGCGTCGGCGGCGAGCCGCGGTACGTGCCGATGGCGGTCTGCGACAAGATCTGCGGCTATGTGCTCGCCTCGGCAATCGGGATGGCGCTGTTCCATCGCGAGCGCACCGGCGAGGGCCAGGAGGTCCATGTTCCGATGCTGGAGACGATGGTCGCCTTCAACCTCGTCGATCATCTCTGGCACGGCGTCCTGGCCGAGCCGGAAAAGGGGCTCGGCTATCCGCGGATGCTGACCCCGCACCGCCGCCCGTTCCCGACCAAAGACGGTCACATATGCATCCTGGCGACGACCGATGCGCAGTCACGCCATCTGTTCGAGGCGATCGATTGCCCGGAACTCGCCGACGACGAACGTTTCTGCACGCTCGCCCGGCGTACCGAAAATATCGGGGAGCTGTATGAAATCGTCATCGAACGGATGCGCCGGCGCACGACCGCCGAATGGCGCGAGCGGCTCGACGCGTTCGATGTCCCGAACGGCGTCGTCACCGATCTCGAAGGCCTGCTCGCCGACCCTTATCTCAAGGTCACAGGGTTCTTCGAGCGGGTCGAACATCCTTCCGAGGGGAAGATGCTGACGACGGCCATCCCGGTGGCATTCTCGGGTTCGCCCGGTAATAGCTTCCGTCACCCTCCGCCCCGCCTCGGTGAGCATACGAGCGAGGTGCTTCGCGAACTCGACTATTCCGACACGCAGATCGAGGAAATCACAGCTCAGTCATCCGTAATCCGAGATTGACCTCGCCCGCTGAACGGTATCCCATTCTGGCGAACCGCATGCCCGACCCCGAGCGGAGGACGATAGCGCGATGAGCATCAAGGGTAAGGCTTATATCGTTGGAATCTACGAGCATCCGACTCGCAAGGCCGACGACAAATCGCTCGCTCAGCTTCACGCCGAGTCGGCCAAGGGCGCGCTCGAGGACGCCGGTCTGACGAGGGCCGATGTCGACGGCTATTTCTGCGCCGGCGACGCGCCCGGTCTCGGCCCCCTGTCGATGACCGATTATCTCGGGCTCAAGTTGCGTCACATGGATTCGACCGATAGCGGCGGTTCGTCCTATATCATCCATGTCGGCCACGCCGCCGAGGCGATTGCCGCGGGCAAATGCAGTGTCGCGCTGATCACGCTGGCCGGCCGGCCGCGCAGCGAAGGCCAGGCGACCGGGACGGCGCAACGCGCCACCGGCGGCAACGCCCCCGACGCCCAGTTCGAAAACCCCTATGGCCCGGCCACCGCGAACATGTATGCGATGTGCGCGATGCGCCACATGCACCAGTACGGGACGACGAGCGAGCAGCTTGCCTGGATCAAGGTCGCGGCCTCGCATCACGCTCAGCACAATCCGCACGCGATGCTGCGCGACGTCGTCACGGTCGAAGACGTCGTCAACTCGCCGATGATCGCCGACCCTTTGCATCGTCTCGATTGCTGCGTCATTAGCGACGGCGGCGGTGCCATCATTGTTGCAAGCCCGGAGGTGGCGAGGAGCCTGAAGCGGCCCAAGGTCAGGATCATCGGCGCCGGCGAGGCCCCGAAGCATCAGATGGGCGGGCATGTCGACCTGACCTATTCGGGTGCGGTGTGGTCGGGGCCGGCGGCCTTTGCCGAGGCCGGGGTCAAGCCCTCCGACATCAAATACGCCTCTATATACGACAGCTTTACGATCACCGTGCTGATGCAGATCGAGGATCTCGGCTTTTGCGAGAAGGGCCAGGGCGGCAAGTTCGTCGCCGACGGCAACCTGATTTCCGGCACCGGCAAATTGCCGTTTAATACCGATGGCGGCGGGCTGTGCAACAACCATCCGGCCAACCGCGGCGGTCTGACCAAGGTGGTCGAGGCGGTGCGCCAGCTACGCGGCGAGGCGCATCCATCCGTGCAGGTCAGGAACTGCGATTTGGCGATTGCCCACGGCACCGGCGGCTCGCTCGGCACCAGGCATGGTGCTGCAACCGTGATCATGGAGAGGGAGTGAGGCGATGCCGAGCCAGGAACGCAAAATCCAAGCTCCGCAGCCCAATCCGGAGACCAAGGCGTTCTGGGACGCCGCCGCAGCGGGCCGACTGATGATCGGTAAATGCACTGGCTGCGGGCAGGTGCATTATTATCCGCGCGCGATCTGCCCTTATTGCCTCAGCGACAAGACCGAGTTGCAGCAGGCCTCGGGGAACGGGACGATCTACACCTACAGTGTCATGCGCCGCGCGCCGATCCCCTACGCGATCGCCTATGTGACATTGCAGGAAGGTGTGTCGATGATGACCAACATCGTGGATTGCGACCTCGACCAGATCCGAATCGGGCAGCCCGTCCGTCTCGTCTTCAAGCCGAGCGAAGGCGGCCAGCCGGTGCCGATGTTCACGCCCGTTTAGTCGTTCCTGACCGGGCTCGACCCGGTCATCCACGGACGCGGTTCGAGAC
This sequence comes from Allostellaceae bacterium, assembly GCA_035272665.1. Classification (GTDB taxonomy): domain Bacteria; phylum Pseudomonadota; class Alphaproteobacteria; order ATCC43930; family CGMCC-115725; genus AP-15. The sequence goes on along the minus strand of DATEQL010000988.1, from coordinate 4,291 downwards.
GTGGATGGCCGGAACAAATCCGGCCATCCACGTAGGACTTAGATAGAAACTTACAGCTGGAGCAAATAATGGACACACTGGAAGCCAATCTTTCGAACCGACCGCAAAACGTCAGCCCGGAAGAATGGAATGTGCGGGTCGATCTCGCCGCCTGCTATCGGCTGATCGCCCATTTCGGCTGGGATGATCTGATCCTGACCCACAATTCGGCGCGTGTACCCGGCGAGCCGAACCATTTCCTGATCAACCCCATGGGGTTGATGTTCGACGAGATCACTGCGTCGAATCTGCTGAAGATGGATCTCGACGGCAATCTCGTCGAACCGTCCGAATACGAGGGCAACCGCGCTGGATACGTGATCCATAGCGCGATCTACGTAGGTCGACCGGATGTCGAATGCGTCATCCACACCCATACCGAGGCCGACATCGCGGTCGGTGCGCTGGAGGAGGGGTTGTTGCCGCTCAGCCAGTGGGCGATGAGGTTTTACAACCGGCTCGGCTATCACGATTACGAGGGCGTCTCGCTCGACCTCGACGAGCGCGAGCGGCTGCAGCAGAGCATCGGCAACCATCCGGTTCTGGTATTGCGCAACCACGGTCTGCTGGCGACCGGCCGCAATGTCGCCGAGGCGTTCTCGCTGACCTACCATTTCGAGCGGTCGGCGGATGCACAGCTGAAGATCATGGCTGCGGGCGCTGCCGGGGCAAAGATGGTGGCGCCGTCGCCCGAAACCTGCGAACGCCAGGCTGCCCTGTTCGCCGGCAACGAGCCGCGTCTACAGGGCCAGCGCGAATGGCCGGCGTTGCTGCGCCTCGCCGATAAGCTCGATCCCAGCTACCGGACCTGAGGCGATCGTCTCCTGTATGGCCGAGCCGCGGATCACCCCCTATGGGTCGTGGGCATCGCCGATTACTTCGGATCTGATCGTCGCCTCCTCGATTGGTCTCGGCGATATCCTGGTCGACGGCAGCGGCGTTTATTGGATCGAAAGTCGCCCGCAGGAGCAGGGGCGATCGGTCATCGTGCGCTGCTCACGGGATGGCCGCCCGGCCGATGTGACACCGCCGATGCCAGCAAGCGGACAGGGCGCCTTCAATGTCCGGACGCGGGTGCACGAATATGGCGGCGGCGCGTATTTGGTCAGCGACGGCGTCGTCTATTTTTCCAACGACGCCGACCAGCGCCTGTATCGGCAGGAGCGTGGAGCATCGCCGGTCGCGATCACCGAGGCCCCTCTCAAGCCGAGAGGCGTGCGCTATGCGGACGGCGTCATGGACGCGGTCCGCGGCCGCATGATCTGGGTCTGCGAGGACCACCAGACCGGCTCCGAGCAGCCGATCAATACACTCGTCGACATCCCGCTCGACGGATCGCGACCGCACCGCACGCTGGTCGCCGGCAAAGACTTCTACGCCGCACCTCGTCTCAGCCCCGACAGTACGCGGGTCGCTTGGCTGGAATGGGGTCATCCGAACATGCCCTGGGACGGGACAGAGCTGTGGGTCGGGCGTTGCGCCGCCGATGGCACGATTGCCGAGAAGCGCCAAGTCGCGGGTGGCGATGCGGAATCGATCTTGCAGCCGGAATGGTCCCCCGAGGGCGTCCTTTATTTCGTCTCCGACCGCAGCGGCTGGTGGAACCTCTACCGTATTGCGGGCGATCCACTGATCGTGAGCAACGAGATCGAGACGATCTACCCGCTAGAAGCGGAGTTCGGCTCTGCGCAATGGGGTTTTCGCCCGTCGCGCTACGCCTTCGCATCGGCGCAGCGGCTAATCTGCAGCTATTCACGCGACGGCTCGGCGTCGCTGGCGGTCGTCGACCTGACCACGCTGGCGGTGACGCCCATCGCCACCGAGTTCACCGAGATCGGTTCGCTCCGCGCCGACGCCGACCATGCTTATTTCGTCGGTGCTTCGCCGACGCATTTCTCGGCGATCGTCAAATTGGCGCCCAGCTCAGGAGGAGTGTCTATCCTCAAACTTTCCAACACGGAAGATGTGCGAGCTTTTGAGGGCTACCTCTCGACACCACAATCGATCGAGTTCCCGACCGAGAACGAGCTGACCGCCTTCGGCCTCCTCTACCCGCCGGTCAATCGTGATTACAGCGCCCAGCCGGGCGAGCTGCCGCCATTGATCGTGCGCAGCCATGGCGGGCCGACCAGCGCGTTCTCGTCCGCGCTCGATTGGAGCGTCCAATACTGGACGAGCCGCGGATTTGCCGTTATGAACGTGAATTATGGCGGGAGCACCGGCTACGGGCGCGCCTACCGCGAACGGCTGCGCGGCCAATGGGGCATCGTCGACGTCGACGACTGCGTCAATGGCGCCAGACATCTGGCGGCCAGCGGAAAGGTGGACGGCAGGCGCATGGCGATCCGCGGCGGCAGCGCGGGTGGTTATACAACCTTGTGCGCATTGACCTTCCGCAATGTTTTTGCGACTGGCGCCAGTTACTACGGCGTCAGCGACCTCGAGGCCCTGGCCAAGGACACGCACAAGTTCGAGTCGCGTTATCTCGACGGTCTGATCGGTCCTTACCCGGCCCGCCGCGACATATATATCGAGCGGTCACCGGTCCATTTCACCGAGCGCCTCTCAGTGCCGATCGCCTTTTTCCAAGGTGCGGAGGATCCGATCGTTCCGCCCAACCAGGCCGAAGCCATGGTCGAGGCGCTAAAAGCCAAAGGCGTGCCGTTCCAGTATCTGTTGTTCGATGGCGAGCAGCACGGCTTTCGCCGCGCCCAAACGATCAAGCGCACGCTTGACGCCGAATTGTATTTTTATTCGATTTTCTTAACTGCGACAAAGCTGGTTTTCGCGATCGAGTCGTAGCAGAACTGATAAGCTGCAAAGGCTCAAGCGAGCCAGCGCTTGCGCCGGCGATAGTGTTTGACGTCGCGGTAGCTCTTTCGTCCGCTCGACGAGAGCCCGAGATAGAATTCCTTGACGTCTTCGTTGGCGCGCAGTGCCGCGGCAGCGCCATCCAGGACCACCCGGCCGTTTTCGAGGATATAGCCGTAGTCGGCGTAGCGCAACGCGATGTTGGTGTTCTGCTCGGCGACGAGAAAAGCGACGTTCTCGGCTTTATTGAGGCGGTCGACGATGCCGAAGATCTCCTCGACGAGCTGCGGCGCCAAGCCCAGCGAGGGCTCGTCGAGCAGGATCATCTTCGGCCTCGACATCAGCGCGCGGCCGATTGCGGTCATCTGCTGCTCGCCGCCTGAAGTGTAGCCGGCGATCGCGCCGCGGCGCGTCTTGAGGCGCGGGAAATAGCCGTAGACCTTGTCGAGGTCATCGGCCACCCGGGCTCGCCCATCGGCCCTGGTGTAGGCGCCAGTCAGCAAATTTTCCTCGACCGTGAGGTGAGGGAAGCAGTGGCGCCCCTCCATGACCTGAATCAGCCCATGCTTGACTACAGATGCCGCGTCGAGCGCATCGATCCGCTCGCCGGCCAAGGTAATCGAGCCTTTAGTCACCTCGCCGCGCTCGGCGCGCAACAGGTTAGAGATCGCCTTCAACGTCGTCGTCTTGCCGGCGCCGTTGCCGCCGAGCAATGCCACGATGCCGCCCGCCGCCACCTCGAGCGACACACCCTTCAGCACCAGGATGACGTGGTTGTAGATCACCTCGATATTGTTGACCGCGAGCAGCGCCCCCGATTGGGCCATAGCGGGGCCGCCGCGCTGGGGCTCACATCACCTTTGCGCAATCGCGCGGAGTGATACCCTTCTCTTTCGCGTAGTTCAGCGCCGATTCCTTGTACATCTCGGTCAGCATGGTCCGGTCCGGCTGGATCCAGTCGGAGACAAACTTCCAGTTCTTCCCGTCCCATTGCTGGATGCGAACCATGCCGTTGCCCTCGTGGTTGTCGCAGGAGAGCGCAATCGGCACCATCAGCCCATCGGCGCCGAGCTCCGTGACGCGCTGCGATGTGATGTCGAGGTGCTCGTACCCCCACTGCACCTCCTCGCCCTTGAGCGGCTTCTTGCCGAACTTGCCCTGCGCGGTGCCGATTGCCTCCAGGTCGTAGATCGCGTTGATGACGCCGCGGTTGTAGAGCACCTCGCCGACCTTGTCGCGGGTCGTATGGCCGCCGTTCTTGTCATAGACGTATTTGAGGATGTCCTGGATCGCACCATAATTCTGGCCGGCGCCGTGGAAGGTGCCCGATTCATAGCCGACCGCCGCCTGGCCGGCCGGCACGACATCGGGCTCGGAGCCCGACCACCATACGCCGATGAAGTGGTCCATCGGATATCCGACCGAAGCCGCGCCCTTGATC
>DATEQL010000987.1:0-4141 GCA_035272665.1 Allostellaceae bacterium | reverse complement strand
TGGGGTGTGGTCGAGCGTTGAGCTGGGGGATTTGGCCTCGGCGAGCAGCTGGCCGGCACCCGGTATCAGCGCTTCGGCTTTGTGGCGAGCGCCTGTTCGCGGTCTGAATTCTCTCACCGCCGCGCGATGATCGCCGAGCGGAGCCGGGTGGAAGCCGCCCGCGGGCCGATCGTCTTCGCTAGCCCAACTTCCACTTTTTGGGAGACAGAATCCTTTTGAATCAAGGGGATAGGCATTTTTGTAGTCACTATGGCGGCGGTGTCCAGGAGTGATTTGGGGGGATGACCTGGGGGGAGACGGCGAGGCGGCGGTAGAGGTCCTGGACCGCCGGTTCAGTGGTGGCGGCCTTGCGGATGCGCAGACACGAGCCGTCGGATGTTGGCAGGACGATGGTGCAGACTTGATGGGTCTTGAGGGTGTCGCGGACGGTGGCCCAGGAGGTGTGGATTGCCTGGTCGAGGAGGGTTTTCTCGATGGCGATCAGCAGATGATAGGCAAGCACGCAAAGGAAGATGTGGGCTTCAGTGCGGCGTTCGATGTGGTGGAAGATCGGCCGTTCGGCGAGCGGCGATTTCATGTCGCGGAAGGCGGCTTCGGCGCGGGTGAGCAGAATATAGATGCGCCAGAGCTCGTCAGCGGACAGGTCCTTGCGATCGGTCTTGATCAGATAGCAGCCATCGAGCTGTTCGGCCTTGGCATGGCGGGCCGCATCGAACTCACAGACGATCGTTGCGGTCTGCGGATCATGGGCGAGGCGGAAGTAGCGGGCGACGCGGGGATAGCGTTCCTGCAATCGTCCGATCGACTGGTTGATCTTTGCGGCCTTGACAAGCTTTCCCTCGGCGACACGTCGCGCCAGCCGATCGATGTCGGCGCGCAGGCGGCCTTCCTGCTTGGTGCGGATGGCGCGGTCCTTGGCGATGCGTTGCTCGCTGCGGCACAGCACGTAGGTGTGGTCCCCCTGCGCGCAGGTCTTGACCTCGATCGAGGTCTTCTTCTGGGCGCCATTGAGCGGCGAGGGTTGGCGCAGCACCGGCGTGAAGTCTTCGGTGTCCTCGAAGTCGGCAAGCCAGCGATCGCGCTCCGGCTGCCGGCTTGCGACCACGTAGTTGAGCTTGCGCTGCTTGATCTCGGCGATGTTGTCGTCAAACGCCATGCCGCGGTCGACCACTACGGTCGAGCTCTCGGCGAGGCCGGCGCGCTCGGCCAGGCGGTCGAGCATGGTGGCAAGCGTGGTGCGGTCCTGGGCGTTTCCGGCAAACACCTCGTGGGTGATCGGAAAGCCCTCGCGGCTGACCACCAGGCCGACCACGACCTGCTTGCAGTCCGGTCGGTGGTCGCGCGAATAGCCGCGCTTGGCTTTGTCATTGCGCCGACACTGGCCCTCGAAGTAGGTCGACGTGAGATCGTACAGATAGACTGTCGCATCGAGATTGAACAAGCTGCGCTCGCGCTCGACCAGCGCCGCCTCGATCGTGCCCCGGTGCGGATGCAGCTTGTCGAGCACCTGATAGAGCGGGTCTTCCTCGAGCGCGTCGAAGTCGACGCCGAGGATGTCGGCGAGCGCCGTGCGCCGGATCCAGTCCGGCATGGCGTGCTCCGAGCACGGCGCGATCAATCGATTGAGCGTCATCGCGCAGGCCAGTGTCCGCACCGCGGCCGACAGCTTGCAGTCGCGCAGGATGTCGGCAAGCCCCAGGCGCTGCCAGAACTGGTGGCCGACATGGACCGGACCCGCTTCCCGATGGTGCTCGGTCGCAACCCGCGTCGGATCGACCTTGATCAATCCGCCGCCCGCCCCCGGCGGAAGTGCCGGCGTCTCGTCATGGACGCCGTGATCCGCGCTGCGCCGGGCGCGGCGCGCCCGCACCCGGCGAACGATGTCGGCGACCTCGCCGTCGTCCGCATCGAGCAGATCGCCCTGGCCCACCAGCGCGTCCTCGATCTTGCAGGCGAGCTTCAGCCACTCCTCGCGCGGTCGTGGGCTCAGATCACCGAGCGAGCAAACCGTCCTCTGGCGGGGTCCCTTCGGCGTCTGGACCGATTCCACCAGCAGGTAATTCGTGTAGGTCCTGCCCTTGTAGGACCGCGTCGACTTGCGGATGTACATGCGCCACTACGCATGACGAATCATCCGGATTTCAAGGGCAATATTGCAGATATTTAGTCACTATTTTGCAGAATCCGGCACCCGCCGCCGGCTCCCCCAAGCAATTTCAAAGACTTGCGGCGACGCCCCAACGCGCCGCCGTCAAAAAACGCCCCAGAAAAATGGAAGTTGGGCTAGCAGGGTGCTGAAAAACGGTGACTTGCGACCAGAATCTTGAGTGTTTGGATTGCTGCAGATGGCAAAATGGTATCATGATGGTGTTTTTGGTTGTCAAACGGGCGCACTATTTGGCAAAAACGCACCATGTCCTGTCCTCCAGACAGACTCATCCTGCCGCCGCCAAGATCGTTGGAATGCGGATGAGGTTGTAGGCGGTGGCGGTCAGGACAAAGAACCATTCGACCAAGCCGCGCCCGCGATGGAGCTATCGCTGAATCTTGGTGACGGAAGGGGTCAGGCGGCAGCTTGAGCTTGCGGTCTGACGACTTCGATTCCGTCACTGAACTTTACACCTTGGACGACTTTTGGCAACTGGTTGTAGCCACGGAGCCGTCGCCAGCTTTTCTGGGCGGCTTCGACCAGCTTGAAGACCATGGCGAGCGCGGTCTTGTTCGACAGGCAATTCTTCGATCGGATCGTTCTGTGCCGCACAGTCGCGAACGTGCTCTCGATCGGGTTCGTGGTTCGCAAGTGCTTCCAGTGCTCAGCCGGGAAGTCGTAGAACGCCAACAGCGCATCACGATCCTTGGTCAGGCATTCAGCGGCCTTCTCGTACTTCGCGCCGTAGGCGTCGACGAAGACATCGAACGCGACGAGCGCGTCCTTCTTGGTCTCGGCCATCCAGATCTGCTGCAGCGCGCGTTTGGCTTTGGCGTGCAGGCTCTTCGGCAGCTTGTTGAGGACGTTGGCAGTCTTGTGCACCCAGCAGCGCTGCTCGCGTGTCGTCGGCCACACCTCGCCGAGCGCCTTCCAGAAGCCGAGCGCGCCGTCAGCTACGGCAAGCTCCGGCGCAATCGAGAGACCACGGCGCCTGAGATCGAGAAGCAGCTCGCGCCAGGATTCCGCGCTCTCGCGCATGCCATCGGTGAAGCCGACGAGCTCCTTCTTGCCTTCCGGGGTCGCGCCAATGATGACCAGGATGCACTGCGCCTGGCCCTCGAGCCGGGCTTCCAGGTGGATGCCATCAGCCCAGAAGTAGACATACCGTTTGGCCGAGAGGTCGCGCTGGCTCCACTGCATATGCTCCTCGGTCCACGCCTCCTTGAGCCTGCCAATTGTCGAGGCAGAGAGGCCGGGCGCATCCTTGCCAACGAGCGCGGCCAGCACCTCCTCAAAGTCACCAGTCGAGACGCCCTTGAGGTAGAGGATCGGGATCAGCACCTCGAGGCTCTTCGTTCGGCGCGCATAGGGCGGCAAGATGGTCGGGGCGAACCGGATGCGCTCGCCGTCACCTGGGCCGGCCTGGCGATCGCGCACACGCGGCTGGCACACCGCAACCGCACCGATGCCAGTCATAATCTCGCGCTCGGGCAAATGCCCGTGGCGAACCAGCCTTTGGCGGCCATCATCGGTCTTGAGACCGGTGTACTGGGCGAGAAATTCCGCAACCTCGGCCTCGACCGCCCGCGTCAGCAGCGCACGCGCGCCGCTGCGCAAAACTTCGGTGAGCGAATCGGTGAAAGTCCCTGGTTGGGCGAGTTGGAAAACGTTAGTCTCGGTCACGGCGTATCACTCCTTCGGTGGAGAAGTGGAGGCTCGAACACCCCCACGATACGCCGCCTTACCCCTTCATGCCGTCACCAACTTTCGCCCATAGCTCCAAAGCTCGACACCAATACGCAGGCTCGCATCAGGGCTCTTGCCATCAAGAACGGTATGCAGCCTCATCGTTTCGTCGCCAAGATGCTGAACGAGATCATCGCCGGAATGGCACAGCAGGCGATGTAGCAGTTCGGCGCGGCACCCTCGGCCGAGGGGAATAGCGGTCCAGCTCCCGCTTCTTGCCGCGCCGATCCCTCTCGAGCTGATGCG
>DATEQL010000986.1:0-4811 GCA_035272665.1 Allostellaceae bacterium | reverse complement strand
CCCGGATGATCGACGGCAAGCGAGCCCGATCCGCCGGCGTGACATCGATGATTATTCCCTGGCGCATGCCGCACAGTCGCACAGCCGGCGTCCCGAGAAAACTCTAATTTGGACTCTTCCGTCAGGTGTAATCGACTAGTGTGCTCTAGCAGCTTTCAGCATTGCCAAGAGGTTCTTGGGCCAGATCGTCGCGGAGGTCTGTTCCAGTTGTTGCTGAGACCACCACTTATGATCCGCCATCACCTCCGTTTCTTGTGCACTCCATCCATTGCGAGATAGCGATGCGTCCTCGCGTTTGACGAAGAAAAACCGCTCATCTGCCACGACGCGCTCACCGTCCGGCAGCTGCAGCACGACCTCCCTCCGCCCTACCTCAAAGCCGATATCTTCCACCCCGAATGCCAGTCTCTTCTTCAAGCTCCCGGATCGCAGCTTGTTCGAACGTCTCTCCGTCCTCTACGCCGCCGCCGGGTGTGGCCCAGTAGTCCTGGCCTGCAAGCGCGCCAATCCGGTGGACGAAACGGAAGAGCAATATCCTCCCGGAAAGATCGACAACCAAAAGTCTCGCAGAGGGCCGGGTGCGCATGCGCCAATGTGGAGTCGAAGCCGTCGCGTTCAGCAATAATCGCCGCTTGCGTGTCGATCAAGTGGTCGCTGCCACTCGGCGTTTGCCCCTGCACCTTCTATGGGCATGTCTTGTTCATCAAGTGCGTGGACCGGGCGCCGCAGAAGATTACCGCATCCCGAGCTTGTCCATGGCCGTATTGCCGGTGTCGCGGCATGCGACCTTGACGCGATGCAACGCCGACAAATGCGTAACGCGCGAAGAGCTTGCTTCATTCAGGCGTGCTAGCCTGAAGCATGCTTTCGCCACTTCCGTCCCTCGGCGAGATGACGGCACTCGATCGCTATGTTGCCGCCCCCGACCCGAGCTATCGCTACGAGCTGATCGAGACCATCCCGGGCGATGGCTATGCCGCGCATGTGCTGGAGATGACCTCGCAGCGCTGGCGCGACGAGACGGAGGTGGGCCGTCCGCTGTGGAAGCACTGGTTGACCATCGTCGAGCCGCAGCAGGTCGCCACCGGCACCGGGCTTCTGATCGTCGGTGGCGGCTCGAACGAGACGAAGCCGCGGGCGCGGATAAATCCTCTGTTGGCAATGGGGGCGCTGGCGACCCGGTCGGTCATCGCGGAACTGCGCATGGTGCCGAATCAACCTCTGACCTTCGTCGGGGAGGCGCAAAAGCGCTCCGAGGACGCGATCATCGCGTACAGCTGGGACAAGTACCTGCGGACCGGAGACGAAACCTGGCCGCTGCGGCTGCCGATGACCAAGAGCGTGGTGCGGGCCATGGATACGGTCACGGCTTTCTGCCGCAGCGCCGCGGGGGGCGGGATAGATGTCGACCGGTTCGTGGTCGGAGGCGCCTCGAAGCGGGGCTGGACGGCGTGGACCACGGCCGTTGTCGATAAGCGCGTCGTCGCCGTGGCTCCGGTCGTGATCGACCTGCTCAACGTCGAGGCGTCGTTCGAGCACCATTATCGCGCCTACGGCTTCTGGGCGCCGGCGATCGCCGCCTATCAGGCATCCGGCATCATGCGCTGGGCAGGGACGACCGAGCTCACCTCCCTGTTGAACATCGAAGACCCGTTTGCCTATCGTGACCGCCTGACCATGCCGAAATTCGTGATCAATTCCGCCGGCGACCAATACTTTCTTCCGGACTCTTCGCAATTCTATTTCGACGCGCTGCTCGGCGAGAAATACCTGCGCTATGTGCCGAACACCGATCATTCCTTGAAGGGCTCTGACGCGCCGGAGAGCGCGCTCGCCTTCTACGAAGCGATCGTCGGGGGCCGACCGCGGCCGAAATTCTCGTGGAGCTTCGAGCCCGACGGGTCGATACAGGTCAAGGCTGAGACGCGGCCGATCGCGGCAGCGGTGTGGCAGGCGGCGAACCCGATCGCACGCGATTTTCGGCTGGAGGCGATCGGCCCCGCTTATCGCCGCTCGGCTCCGGAAGAATGCGGCGGCGGCGTCTACATCGCCAAAGCGCCCGAGCCCGCGCAAGGATGGGTCGCCTACTTCATCGAGCTGACCTTTGCGAACGGTGGCCTCTGCCCCTTCAAATTCACGACCGGCGTCCGGGTGGCCCCCGAGGTGTTGCCCTTCGGACCCCCGCCGGAAATGGCGAGCAGCGGCCGGGAGCACCAACAAACCGGCAGCCGCTGAGGACGCGATCATCCTTGGCAGTTCCTTCGGCGCAGGCGGCGCGAACCCAAACTTACGGAAGCGTGTATGGACCCTTTCACACGGATGCAATATTCGTTTCAACCGACAGAAGACATCTATCATAGAATTGCCATCGCGCCGAACGTTACGTATCGATTCGCAAATGTCATACTGACGCCATAAAGGATATGCAGCGTTGCCTCCCTTCGTACATTCCCGTGCTCTACAATAAATCGGCGTGATTTAACGCGCGGCGTGGTACGACGAGCAAACCGTCTCATCAGTTCGGGTCAATTTGCTGTGGGAGAGCGTTGAGATGACTAAAGCTAATCAGGCGGAGAGCGAGAGGAGCGAGATGATGCCCGCGGTCGTCCTAAGCTCGGCGTTCGACACCTGGTCGCGGTCTGTCCAAAAAATGTGTGAGTGCAGAAACCCTGTCGATTTCGTTCAGAGCCAACAAGATTGGCTCTGCGATGCCGTTCGGCTGGCCGTTCTCGACATACGCTCGCTGGCTGGCGATACCGCGATTTTGGCAAGGAGGATGGCCGCGGAATTTGAGAAGCCGGCCGGCCCTGATGACGATCTATCGCGGAGGCGCAGAGGAGTCCCGAAGTGGGGGAGAGACACCCAGTGGAGGGCGTGGCTGCCGAGTAAGTGAGTAAGTAACTCCTTGTTGCCGGCGAGGTCTCGCAGGTGCCCGTCACGCGTCGCTGTAAGTCGCCGATGGGTTCGGGCTAGCACAGATCGGCAGATTCAGAGCGAAATTACAGGGGGATTTGCTCGAGCTCATAAGAGCTGGAGCTGAAGGCCTGTGCCCGGGAGATCAGTTCCCGGGGTGATGATTGCGTGGAAACCGTGGTCTAGCCAGAGTTGGAGGAAAAGATGACCTATTCGATCTCCTATGACAACGGGTGGCCGAGTGCGAGCAAGGAGAGCCGCGAGGAAGGTTTGACCCGGATAGAAACTTTCCTGACCGAAGACGAGGCGCTCAAAAGAGCCCTCCGGCTACTCGACGATGGCACACATCATGCGATCTCGGTCTGCGACAGCTCTGGCAACGTCGTGTGCGGCGTGCGCCTCCAACTCAAATTGGGTTTTTCCGCAGAATAGAGGGCTGAGGGATCCAGTAACGATGCGGGCCTAGGTCGGCGGCCGGCGCCCTGCAAAGGGCGCCCTTCACCACGCTCGCAGCCAGGCTCAGCGCGGCGCGAGGCTCGAGAGCAGCCCGTTGGCCGCCGCGGTCAAGCCAAAGAACATCGCAAAGTCGACGCGGTTGACGGCGACGAAGAGGCCGACCTCGCGGCCGGAGATGTCGTTGCCGGTGAGTAGGGGCTGCCGTTGCCTTGCGCGGCGCTGGTGTCGGCGCAGGGCCCGGGCCCGCCGAGGCCGCTCCCCGTCATCAACCGATCGCACTCTATCCTTGGTGGGTGCGACGCCGGTATCCGTCGTGCCTACCGGCCTGGTGATCCGGTCATGCAGCAATCGGATATCCCTTGCCGGCGGCGGCGAGCGCCTCGGCGAGCAGATCGAAGCCGACATTGAAGTAAGCGGCGACGGTGCCGGGCGCCCAAGCCAGTTTGTAACCGGCGAGAAGGGACCAGCGCTCTTCCTTGGTCGGTCAGGTGAAGGGGATCGTGTCCGGGGGCACCTCGCCGATCTCACGCGGCAGGCCGGCGGAATGAGCGGCGAGATCGAGCAAGGTGATCGGCCGGTCGCCGAAGCGAGGCACGGTGACTCCGGCGACGGCGTATTGCTGCAGCAGATCGGTCAGCCGCAATTGCCCCTCGGCCGCCATCCCGGCGAGCAGCTCGGTGGTGAACACCTTCGAGACCGAGCCGATCCGCAGCAACAACCGTCCGTCCGGCTTCTGCCCGTTGCCCTTGGTGGTCTCGCCATAGCCCTGGACCGAGGTGTCGGGACCGCGGACCACGACGAGGACCATCCCGGGGGTGCCGGTATCGAGCCACATTGCCCCGCCTCCGAGCCCGGTCGCCTCGCGCAGCAGCGCCGTGTCGGCCCGCGCCGTGGAGCCGAACGATCCGGCGAGGCACAGGATCATCGCGATCCGGCGGAGATGCGCCATGAGTGACCACCGACACTTCGGGATCCATTTTCGATGAACAATCCTATCGACTGTAATAGTCTCGGTCGATGAAACCGGCGCGATGTCAGGCAGCACGCCTTGAAACCGGCGTCCTGATCCGCAAGGGCACAGATCGTTGCGGCCGAGCTTTTCGATCAATTCCTTGTTGCCGTGGACGATCCGACGTCCCCGTTTGACATGCGTTTCGGAGTTAAAATCCCCTCCGGCGTTTACTGATCCGGTCGCGTCCCACCTCGTCGTCGTTGCGTGCCATAATGCACCTCCTCGGTTGAAGTAGTGGTCGGGGTGCGAGGATTTGAACCTCGGGCCTCCCGGTTCCGGACCGGCACTCTTGCCAGGCTGAGCTACGCCGAAAAGACTATTGCGCGGGGCGAGACCCGGATGTCGGGAGCAAAGAACCCCGCCGAGCTGGTCGCCTGAGCGGGCTCGGTGGGGTCCTGATCCAGGACTTGTGCGCGGTCTTATGTCACCG
>DATEQL010000985.1:0-2796 GCA_035272665.1 Allostellaceae bacterium | reverse complement strand
CTGCCCGACGACATCCTGCCGCTGTTCACTCGGCGCGCCGCAGCAACTCCCGAAGCTGTTGCCGACACGCTGGCGCCGCAGCCGGTGGTCGGTGTTGATATCGGGGCCCGGCTGCGCGGCATGTGGGGCTAGCGGAGCGCGGCACCTAGTGAACAGCCCGCCACAGGCCCAACTGGAATCGGCGACCCGGGAGGTTCTGGCAGGCCTTGTCGAGCGCGTCACCTTCCACAACGCCGAAAACGGCTTTTGCGTTCTGCGCATCAAGGCGCGCGGCCACCGCGAATTGATCACCGTCATCGGCCACGCCGCGGTGATCGCCGCCGGCGAGTGGGTCACAGCGTCGGGCGAATGGGTCAACGACCGAACCCATGGCCAGCAGTTCAAGTCGCGCTTCATGCGCACCTCGGCGCCGACGTCCATCGAGGGCATCGAGAAATATCTCGGTTCCGGGATGATCCGCGGCATCGGCCCGGTCTACGCCAAGAAGATGGTCAAGGCGTTCGGCGAGAAGGTGTTCGACGTGATCGAGGCGGAGCCCGATCGCCTGCGCGAGGTGACCGGCATCGGCCCCATGCGCGCCAAGCGCTTACCGGCGCCTGGGCCGAGCAGAAGGTCGTGCGGGAGATCATGGTCTTCCTGCACAGCCATGGCGTGGGCGCCGCACGCGCGGTCCGCATCTTCAAGACCTACGGCGCCGATGCCGTGCAGGTCATGACCGAGAACCCCTATCGTCTCGCCCGCGATATCCGCGGCATCGGCTTCAAGACCGCGGACGCGATCGCGATGAGGCTCGGCGTCGAGAAGACGGCGATGATCCGCTTGCGCGCCGGAATTTCGTACGCACTCACCGAGGCGATGGACGAGGGACATTGCGGATTGCCCGCCGAGGAACTGACGCCGTTGGCCGTTGAGTTGCTCGAGGTCCCCGGGGAGTTGATCCAGACCGCGCTGGATCTGGAACTGGCCGAGAGAACGGTCATCGCCGATACGGTCGGGGAGACGGCCTGCATTTTCCTCGCGGGCCTCTACCGGGCCGAGCAGCTCATTGCCGAGCGGATATTGCGCCTGGTCAATGGAAAACTGCCCTGGCCCTACATCGACCCGGAGAAGGCGCTGCCGTGGATCGAGCAGAAGACCGGTTTGTCGTTGGCCGAAAGTCAGGTCGCCGCGATCCGATTGGCCCTCTTGTCGAAGGTGCTCGTCATCACCGGCGGGCCCGGGGTAGGCAAGACGACCATCGTCAACTCGATCTTGCGCATCCTCGCCGCTAAGGGCGTAAGCCTGTTGCTGTGTGCCCCGACGGGCCGTGCCGCCAAGCGCATGACCGAAGCCACCGGGTTCGAGGCCAAAACCATCCACCGGCTGCTCGAGGTGGACCCGAAAGGCGGCGGCTTCAAACGGAACAGCGACAACCCGCTCGAATGCGATTTGCTGGTCGTCGACGAGACCTCCATGGTCGACGTCCTGCTGATGCAGGCGCTGATGAGGGCCGTCCCCGACCATGCCGCGTTGCTGATCGTCGGCGACATCGACCAGCTCCCCTCCGTCGGCCCGGGTCAGGTCCTGGCCGACGTCATCGCTTCCGGCGCGGTGCCGGTCGTGCGCTTGACCGAGGTCTTTCGCCAGGCCGCCCACAGCAGGATCATCACCAGCGCCCACCAGATCAACCGGGGCTCCATTCCGGACCTCTCCAGGCCCGAGGGCGACAGCGACTTCTATTTTGTGCCAGCGGACGATCCCGAAACCGCCGTGCCGCGGATCGTCGACCTGGTGAAGGCACACATTCCGCGGCGTTTCGGTCTTGATCCCATCCGAGACATCCAGGTGCTGTGTCCCATGAACCGCGGCGGCATCGGCGCCCGCTCGCTCAACATCGAGCTGCAGGCCGCCCTGAATCCCGCCGGCGAGCGCAAGGTCGAACGGTTCGGCTGGACCTTCGCGCCAGGGGACAAGGTCATGCAGATCGAGAACGACTACGAGAAGGAGGTCTATAATGGTGATATCGGCTACGTCGACCACGTCGACCTCGACGCCGGCGAACTGACCGTCAGTTTCGACGGTCGCGCCGTCACTTTTGGCTTTGGCGAACTCGACACGCTGGTGCCGGCCTACGCCGCGACCATCCATAAGAGCCAAGGTTCAGAATATCCGGCGGTCGTCATCCCGGTCTTGACCCAGCACTATCCGATGCTGCAGCGGAACCTTCTCTACACCGGGGTGACCCGTGGCAAGCGACTGGTCGTGCTGGTTGGCCAGCGGAAGGCGATCGCCATTGCCGTGCACAACGTGTCGGGGCGGCGGCGATGGTCGAAATTGAAGGAATGGCTCTGCGCCGCATCAATCGTGACTCCCGGCCCGCACGCGTCCTTATGACAGTACACCGCTCCTCTCAGACGCACGGGCTCAAGCGGGGCCGGGCGGCCGTTGTGCACCCTTTCGCTTACAGGATAGGGCAGGGGGGCCTAGCCTCCCGCACCTCACCTGGCAGCCAGCGTGCCGCTGCGCCCGGCTGATACTCAAAAAGGTAGCCCCGGCATTTCCGCCAAGCGGCGGAAATCTTTCGGTGCCGGTCGCAAGCGCGACCGCTTTTGATCGCCAGCAAGGCATGCCGCGATCCCCGAGCCACCCGCCGGTTAGAAAGCGGCGATCGGGCGAGGCTACAGCTTCAATGTCGTCTCCGGCCAGCGAGTGATGCGGACGATCCGGCGCGAGGAAGGTTCATCGGCCGGGCTGTGGTCTCCGTGCCGCCGATCTGGCTGGTGCGAGACCATCCGCAAGATCCCGGTCGCCAAAGTT
>DATEQL010000984.1:0-5086 GCA_035272665.1 Allostellaceae bacterium | reverse complement strand
GCCCATCACGTAATAGCGGACGGCGGTGTGACCGATCATATTGCCGACGTTGACGCCGAGATGGTGATCCATCTGGTCGAGATACTCGGGGAAGGTCTCCCAGGTGAACTCGAGGGTGTCGAGCACCTCCATCGGGATCGCCTCGACATAGGAGAGGAACTCCGACAGGCGCCGCTCCGACCCCTTGCGCACCGGCGCCAGAGACAGCGAACAATTGCCGAAGATCACAGTTGTTGCGCCATGGTCGCAGGAATAGGTGCACAGCGGGTCCCAGGTGACCTGGGCGTCGTAATGGCAATGGTTGTCGATGAACCCGGGTGCCACGACCCGGCCCTCGGCGTCGATCGTCCGTTTGGCCGGCCCCCTCAGTTTGCCAATCTCGGCGATCTTGCCATCTTTGACCGCGACATCGCCGCGGAAGGAGGGCCCGCCCGAGCCGTCGACGATGCGGCCGTTGCTGATCAACAGGTCATACGCCATGGTTAGCTTCCCTTCATCCCTTGCTTCAAGATCAAGCGTAACACGCGCGGCGACTCGCACCCATATCGTGAAATCGAGGGATCGGTCTACCCGTCGTGCATAGCTGCCCGGCGCTATCCGGCTGATCGGAGGTCGGTAGGGAACCACGGTCGCGGCGCATGCCTATAATCGCCGGTTACACGCAGCGGAAAGGGTTCCAAACAATGTCACGCAACATCGGCCGATCAGTCATCGCCGGGCTGATGAGCGGCTTGCTGATTATCCTCGGCTCGCCGGTCGGGAAGGCGGGAGCGCAGCTGCACGCGGCATCGAGCGTCATGTTGGCTCAGGCGAGACCCGGCCCCCCGCCGCCGGATGTCGAGGCAAACATCGCTAATCTGCATCGCCAGCTGCAAATCACTCCCGCCCAGGAAGCGCAGTTCAACTCGGTCGCCAATGTGATGCGGGGCAATGCCCGGGCAGAGGCGGCCGCCCCGCATCAGCCCCCGGCCAATGCCACCGGCGTCGACGATTTGCGTGCGGAGATTCAATATGACGAAATCGAGCTAGCCGGCATGAAGAGACTCCTGCCGGCGCTCGAAGCGCTTTACGCGAGCCTGTCGCCGGTGCAAAGACAAGCTGCCGATGCGGCCTTCCGCCAAGGTCCGGGAGGCTGATGACATCATTGCATTCCGCCGTCAATCATGGAGATCCGCCAATGACGACACGCCCGTTACCGCTGAACGATTTTGTTGTCGTCGACCTGACCGCCCATCGCGCCGGCCCGACGGCGGTACGCCAGCTCGCCGATTGGGGCGCCCAGGTCATCAAGGTCGAGCCGCCCGGTGAGCAAGTCGATGCCACCGGCAGCCGGCGCGACGGGTTCGATTTCCAGAATCTGCACCGCAACAAGCGGGCGATGACGCTGAACCTGAAGAGCGATCAAGGCCGCGCGATCTTCTTCAAGTTGGTCGAGCGCGCGGACGTCGTGGTCGAGAATTACCGCTCGGACGTCAAGCATCGGCTCGGCATCGACTACGAGGCGGTCCGAGAGGTCAACCCGCGCATCGTCTATAGCAGCATTTCCGGGTTCGGCCAGGACGGGCCTTACGCCGGGCGCGCCGGCGTCGACCAGATCGCTCAGGGGATGGGCGGATTGATGTCGATCACCGGCCATCCGGGGCAAGGACCGGTGCGCGTCGGCATTGCGATCAACGACACCTCGGCCGGTCTGCTGCTGGCCTATGCGATCGTCGTAGCGCTTCTCGACCGCGAGCGTACCGGCGAGGGTCAATGGGTCGACACCTCGCTGCTCGAAGCGCAGATCTTTATGCTCGACTTCCAGGCAGCGCGCTACTTGATGAAGGGCGAGGTCGCGGGGCAGGCAGGCAACTTTCATCCGACCTCGCCCGGCACCGGCATGTTCCAGACCGCGGACGGCTACATCAATATCGCCGCGTCGGGAGACAGTCTGTGGCGGCGCTTTTGCGAGGCGGCCGGCGCCAAGGATCTCCTCGACAATCCCGATTTTGCCACAGTGGTCTCGCGCGCCAACAACCGCGACGCACTGATCGCGCATCTGAACGAAATCATCCGCAGACATCCGAACGCCTACTGGGTCGAGCTGATGAACAAGGCCGGCGTACCGTGCGGTCCGATCAACACGATCGACCAGACCTTCGGCGACCCGCAGGTCCAGCATCTCGGGATCGCCAAGCCGATCAGTCACCCCAAGCTCGGGCCACAGAAGGTCGTCGGCCAGCCGATCCGCATGAGCCGATACCCACAGCCCGACGAGCTGCGTCCGACCCCCGAGCAGGGCCAGCATACCGACGCGGTCCTGCGCGAATTCGGCTACGACGCCACGGCGGTCGCGGCGCTCCGCGCGCAGGGTGTGGTTTGAGTCAGGAAAAAGGGGTTAGAGTCGGTTTTGCGCGGCGCTCTCCGGCGAATGCAGTCGCCGATCCGGCAGGAAAAACCCCTCACCCCAGCCCTCCCCCGCTCGCAGGGGCGGTAGGGTGAGGGGCGGTAGGGTGAGGGGCGGCCGTCAGACGCTCTGCGGCTGATAGGCGGGGCCCTCGGACCGACGGCCGCGCTCGGCCATGAACTCGTCGAACTCCGCCTTGTCCTTGGCGTGCCGCAAGCGATTGAGGAATTCCATGAACTCGCGCTGCTCTTCTTCGAGTCGACGCAGTGTCTCGCTGCGGTACTCGTCAAAGGCACGGTTGCCGCTCGAGCCGCGATAGCCGCTCGAGCTGCGGTAGCCGCGCCCGCTCCACCGCTCAGCAGCAGCCTGCATCCGTTCCATCCGCTGCTGCATCCGTTCCATGCGACGCTGCCAGCGGTCTCCGCTGCCGTGTGCCCAGCATGCCATTCGCCCACTCCCTATCAGATAACCGAGAACCACGAGGCCGAGCGGCCAGAACAGGATGAAACTGACGACCGTAAGCCCGATCCAGGCCGGTTTGCCGATGTCGTCCAGATGTGCCGCGAAATTCATGGCAGCCTCTATGTAAATGTTAGTAACATTCACATAGACATGGCCCCCCAGCCTGTCAAGCGCAATTGCATCACCGCTCCGGCTCGACGGGCGGGGCAAACAGGCCGAGGCCGCGCAGATACACGAGCACCCCCGCTTCGAGCAGGTCTTCTGGGGTCATCGGCAGCCTTCGCCGCCCGCTGTCGCCGCGGGCAAAAAGCGAGGCGATACCGTGCGACAGCGCCCAGATATGGAGGCTCATCATCAGCGCGGGCGGCCGCTTTTCCGATGGCAGGCGAGCACAGAGGGTCTCTGACGCCTTGCGCAGCACGGCGAAGCTGCGCTCGGCAACCTCTCGCAGTTCCGGATCATCGTCGAGGGAGAGCCCTGCCTCGAACATCGCTGAATAGTAAGCCGGTTCATCGCGGGCGTAGGCCAGATAGGCGCGGCCGACATTCTCGAAGGCGGTGAAGGGGTCGGGCCGGCCATCGTTCCAGGCGTGGTCGAGATGCGCCGCGAACAGCTCGAACCCGCGGCGAGCGACATCAGCGATCAAAGCGTCGCGGTCGCGGAAATGGCGATAGGGTGCGGCCGCGCTGACCCCGGCCGATCGTGCGGCATCGGCAAAGGTGAACCCGGCGGGACCTTTTTTCGCAATCAGGTCGAGGGCGGCCTGGATCAGCGCCTCGCGCAGATTGCCATGATGATAGCCGCGGCGTCCGCCCGGCCCTCGTCCCGACCAGCTCATGTGAAATGCTTTTACATCAGTTTGCCGCCGGCAGGCAGGCGCATTATGAGGCTGGGTTCGGCTCCGGCGGGTTGATCGGTTCGGTGTCGTGGAGTCGGCGGTAGTCGATAGCCAGGCGGCCATCTTGGGTCTCGGTGAAGACGTCGGCGAAGCGGCGGCCCCACAACACTTCGTCCGCAAGATAAGAGGTGCGGGCGTGAACTGCGCGGGAGATCGTCTCGTCGAACCCGGTCACGGTCACGACGATCTCCGCTGCTTGCGCCGCCAAGGATGACGGCGTCTCATTCCATAAGGGGCTCGCAGGGTCGATCGGGTGCATTACCGTGAACGTCATCGCAAAGATCGGGCTGCGCTGGCGTGCGAGCTGCAGATCATAGAAACGACGCATCCATTCGCCCTCGGTGGTGCGCTCATCGCGCACCAAGGTGACCGAGACTTGCGCCTCGAGGATCTGATTGCGGCGCTCATTGGCGAGGCGAAACGAGAGGGTCGGGATCCCGTTGTATTCGGTGACGACGGCGACCTTGCTGAACATCACCCGAGCCGTCGGCCGGGAGAACCTGGCGAACATCAACCCCGCGGAAACCGCGATAAGCGCCGGTCCGAACAGCGCTTCGACGGTCATGATGATGTTCCCATACGGCGTCGCTGGCGACATCTGCCCGTAACCGATCGTCGACAAGGTCTCCACGCTGAAGAAGAAGGCGTCCGAAAAGACCCCCGGCCGCGCATTCGCGATTGCGCCGTCGCCGAGCAAGTAAAGCAGCGCGAACGCCACATTCAAGCCGAGATAAACGCCAGATAACCCTAGCAAAAATGCCCACCAAGGCAAAGTCAGCAGCTGATGGTAGAGATCGCCCAGCCATGGAGTACGCAGTCCGATCGCGCCCACACGGTCGCTGCGTTCGCGTTGCACGAGACGCGTTGGGGCGGGACGAGCAGTATCCGGGCCGGCAGCGGCTGCCTGCTGTTTCACCGCTTTCACCTTCTTCGCAAAGGCCGAGTTGACAGATTCTGCGCCGGTTATCTACACAATTGGAAATACCCGTATAGACTGAGCGATAAACATATGGCGTTTCATATCAAGGACGAGGCGACCGACAAGGCGGTGCGGCGGCTAGCGCGGCTCAAGCGCAAGACGCTCACCGAAACGATTCGCGAAGCGGTCGAGCATGAGTACCAGCGCGTCCACTCTGAAATCCCGCTGATCGAACGGCTGAAGCCGATTCAGGACGAGCTGAAATCGCTGTCGAAACCGGGCGGGCTACCCGCCGACAAGGCCTTCTTCGATGAGCTTTCCGGCGACTTTTGATGTTCCTGGACGCCTCTGCGATGGTGGCGATTCTTGTCGAAGAGAGTGACGCTGCGTCGCTCACAAAGCGGCTCGAGCAGGCGGTAGC
>DATEQL010000983.1:0-3238 GCA_035272665.1 Allostellaceae bacterium | reverse complement strand
CGAACGAGGTTGCTGGGCTGGTAAGTGCGCTTCACGGCACCGACTCCGAATTAAAACATCTCTCTGAAGCGGAGGCGGCTATATAGGTGAGCCGTTGTGGCAAGTCAACGGCAGCTCGAAGCGCGTCGCGGGCGGCGGGGTTCTCGGGCACTGCCGCTGTCTTGGAAGGAGGGGAGGGCGGCTCATGTTGGATGATGCGGCGGTCGCTGCGGCCGATCGTAATGCCCGAGTGTGGGCAGCTGCCGCCACCGGACCCATCGTCCCCGGCAGCGAGGCGCACAAGGCAGCCTTCTGCCGCATGCTGCTCGACACCCATAATCCCTATAAGCCGTCGATCATCGATTGGCCGGCGCTTGATCCCGACGCACGCAGCCGCCTCGTCAGCTTGCCGATCTGGGACATCGCCGTACAGACCGAGGGCAAGGCGCGACTGCGCGTTTTGAGCTATGGTGAAACGATTGTCGATCCATTGCTGCGGCAGGCGGTCGAGCTCGACGGCTTCGAGGAGGGACGGCACAAGGAGGTTCTTTCGAATCTGGTCCAGGCCTACGGTATCCGCTTGGCGCCGGAGCCGAACTATCTTCGGCCGCGGGATCCGGAGTGGGCCTTCATGGTCACCGGCTTCAGCGAGTGCATCGACAGCGTCTTCGCTTTTGGCTTGTTTGCGCTGGCGAAAAGCTCCGGGTTTTTCCCGCTCGCCCTCGTCGAAACATTCGAGCCGGTCATGCAGGAGGAAGGTCGCCACATCCTCTTTTTTGTCAATTGGGTGGCGTGGCACCGGCGAAACCTGCCGCTGTGGCGGCGCCCGATATTTTGGGCCAAGATCGCTGCCGTCTGGGCGTTTCTTGTTTGGGAGCGGATCGGCATCGCGCGGGGGTTCGACGCTGCCGGCGATGGGGAGGGGGAAATGGTGCCCCAGGACAACAACTTCACGCTGACGGGCAGCAAGTCTGTCGGTGCTGCCGATCTTTCCATCGGGGCGCTGCTCGATGTGTGCCTGGCCGAGAACGACCGCCGGCTCGCGGGCTATGACCCGCGGCTGCTGCGGCCGGCGGTGGTGCCTTGCCTCGCACGCCTGGCCCGCCGCTTCATGCGGCGGTCACCTTGAGGCGCGGCAACGTCATGAAAGTCGGCTCCGACGAGCACAAGCAGCGGTTCTGCCGCGAGTTTATCGCGAGCCATTGCCAATTCGATCCCGCGAACCTGGTATGGCCCGATCTCGACGCGGCCGCGCTTGGGCGCCTGCGCGCGATCCCGTTCTGGCAGGAGGTTCTCTATACCGAGCGCCGAGCCGGAGCGATCGTCGCCGCCTACGGCACAACGATTACCGATCCCCTGGTGCGCGAGGCGGTCATGCTCCAGGGGTTCGAAGAAGCGCGTCATGCCGAGCTGCTGCAGTTGATGATTCAGCGTTATGGCGTCGCTGCCGAGGCGCGCCCGCCCGAGCCGCCGAGCGGCAACCTGCTCCGTGCGTTCGCCGATTTTGGCTACGGCGAGTGCCTCGACGCGTTCCTCGGGTTCGGTGTGTTCAAGATCGCGCGCCGGGCCGGCTTCCTGCCGGACGCGATGTTCGAGATCTTCGAGACACTGATCCACGAAGAGACCCGCCACATCGTGTTCTTCGTCAACTGGATGGCGTGGCAACAAGTCGCCCGCGGACGAGGGGCGCCGTGGCTGCGCGGTGCGATGGCGGCGCATTTCTATGCCAGGGCGATTAGCCGGTTCCTCCGCACCGTCTGGCGCGGGCGCGGGGCGAATGACGGCAAGGATTTCTCTGCGACGCAGGCGAGCGTTTTTCTCGATGGCTTTACGTTTCGGGGCTTTGTCGAAGAATGCCGAGCCGAGCATGCGCGGCGCATGAAGGACTTCGATCCCGAACTGCTCCAACCCCACTTTGTGCCGCGGCTCGCCGGCATTGCGCTCGCCGGGCTGCGTTTGGGCAATCGCGCTGGCGCAGCGCGCGAAGAACGTGCGTGAGGCTCGCTTCGATCCTAGCCGCGATAGCCGGACTGGCGCTGACCGGCGGACTGGTCGCGTATTTCGGGGCGGACGCCGTGATTCGCTCACTGCTTGCCGTCGGCTGGGTAGGGTTCGGAACGATTTGCTTGATCCACCTCGCTCTGATGGCCGCGAACGGAATCGCCTGGG
The DNA here is from genome assembly GCA_035272665.1 of Allostellaceae bacterium. GTDB lineage: Bacteria > Pseudomonadota > Alphaproteobacteria > ATCC43930 > CGMCC-115725 > AP-15. Next base: position 1,090 of record DATEQL010000983.1, on the reverse strand, counting down.
GGGCGCTGTTGCCCGGGACGAGCCCATGGATCTCGATCTGGGGGCGTCTCATGCGCGATACGGGCTCCGAGGTCTTGCCGCTTTCTCAGGTCGGCGGATACCTGCTCGGGGCTCGGGCCATCATCGTTGCGGGCGTCCCCGGTACCGCTGCCGCGGCGAGCACGATCGTCGATGTCAGCCTCGAACTCGTCGCCCAAATCGCTTTCACGGCGCTGGCCCTTGTCTGGTTGATCCATCTGCGACCCGATGCGCCGGTTGCGATCCCTGTCGCGATCGGGCTCGCCGCAGCAGGCATCCTCGCAGCGGGCTTATTGGTCGCTCAACGGCGCGCGTTCGATCTGTTCGACCGCCTCGCCGGGGCTCTTGGTCGCGATTGGCTGGACAGAACCGCTGCCGGCGCGGCTGCGCTTCACGCGGCCATCACCGGCATTTACCGACGGCGAACCCGCGTCCACGCCAGCTTTGTTCTTCACCTCGCGTGCTGGATCGCCGGCACGGTCGAGGCGTGGCTCGCGCTGCGGTTTGCGGGCGCGCCCCTCGGTTTCGGAGTGGTGCTGGTGATCGAGGGGCTGCTCTACGCGATCCGTAGCGTCGCCTTTGCCGTCCCGAATGCGGTCGGCGTGCAGGAAGGCGCGTATATCATGCTCGGCGGGGTTTTTGGACTGACACCGGAGATGGCCCTTGCTCTCTCGCTGTTGAAGCGCGCCCGCGACCTTGCGCTCGGACTGCCTGTGCTTGCGGTGTGCCAACTCCTCGAAGGGGGTCGCCTGCGGCGGCGCATCGCGGCGCGCGAGTCGGTCCGGCCTTCCACCCGACTTGAAACGAAACCCCGGCCGAGCTGACCGGGGCTTCTGGCCCGCCAGCCTGCTGCGATGACGGGGTCATGCGCATCGTCCGGACTGGGAGAATGACGATGCGGTGTGCATACTGTGGTGGTTCCGTAGGGGTTGCAATAAACATTCGAAATAAACTACAAATTCTATTTACGGCGCCGACAACGCGCTGGTTAACAGGCCCAGAAGTGGACAACATCACCTCGAGCCGGGGGCTTCGGCCTCTGCATCCTGTGGTGCCGGACGTTCGCCAACCC
>DATEQL010000982.1:0-6339 GCA_035272665.1 Allostellaceae bacterium | reverse complement strand
GCGAAATGCCGGAGCACACTGAAGAGATGCCGGACGACCGGCGTATTCAGTTTCGGGTCGCGATCGCCATGGGCGATGTCGTCACCGATGGCGACTTGATTTACGGCCAGGGGGTCGACACCGCCTCGCGGTTGGAGAGTTTGGCGCAGCCCGGCGGGATCAACGTCAGCCGCGCGGTGCGCGACCAGGTCCGCGACCGGCTGCCCTTGGCCTTCGAAGATCTGGGCGAACTCGAGGTCAAGAACATCGCGCGCCCGGTCCGCGCCTTCCGCATCGTGATGGACAGGCCGACGGCGGCGCCGGCGACGGAGGTCCGCAAGAAAGCCGCGGCACGGCCGGAAAGGCCGGGGCTGGTGGTCCTGCCGTTTCAGAACCTCGGCGGTGACGCGGAGGCGGAGTTCTTTCTCGATAGCGTCGCCGAAGACCTGATCACCGAGCTGTCGCGAGCACGGTGGTTCTCGGTCGTCGCCCGCAACACGAGCTTCAGCTACAAGGGCAAGGGGGCAGATTCCAAGCAGCTCGCCCGCGAGCTCGGGGTCCGCTATGTGGTCGAGGGGAGTCTCAGAAAGGCCGGCAATCGGGTTCGCATCAGCTGCCAGCTTGTCGAGGTGGCGAGCGGAGAACATCTGTGGGACGAGCGCTTCGACGGCACGCTCGAAGACTCGTTCGATTTGCAGGACCAGATCACCGAAAGTCTGATCGGCTCGGTCGGTCCGGTGCTGCGCGGCGCCGAGGTCGAGCGCGCCCGGCGCAAGCCGGAGACGAGCCAGGACGTCTATGATCTGGTCTGTCGCGCGATACCATCGGCGTTTGCCGAAACCGCGGAAGACAATCAAGAGGCGCTGCGTCTGCTCGGGCTGGTGTTCGAGACCGATCCCGGCGATCCGCTCGCCAACGCCCTCGCAGCGTGGTGTCGGCAGCAGCGCCATCTAATGAATTGGCCGGGCGGGGAGGACGACGACCGGGAGGCGGCAAAGCGCCTGGCCCGGGTGGCGATCGCCGAGGGCGGTGATGTTCCGCTGGCGCTTGCCGTGGCCGGCGCGGTGCGCGCCGCCTTGACCCGTGATCACGATTCGGCGCTGGCGGCCGTCGATCGGGCCACGATGATCAACCCGAATGCCGCCATTGTCCTGGCCTTCGAGGCGCTGACGAGGTGCGTTTGCGGCGTCTATGACAAGGCGATCGAGCACGCCGAGAAGGCGACCTGCCTCAGCCGTCTGGAGCCACTCATTTACCACGCCACCTTCGCCCTCGCCTTGGCTTGCCTGTTCACCGACCGGAACGAGGAGGCCGTGACGTACGCGCGCAAGGCGATCGACGGCAACCGCAATTTCGCCTTTCCCTATTGCGTCCTCGCGCTGGGCTGCGCTCGTCTCGGCCAGCGCGAAGAAGCCGTGCAAGCGGTCCGCCAGCTGGTTAGCGCGGCGCCGAACTTTCGCATCGGAACCTTGCGCAAGATCCGGTTCTCCGACGCCGCGCGCCTGCAGTCGGACTTCGCTCTGTTGCGGGAGGCGCGCCTGCCGGAGTGATCCGGGCAACGGTCTGGTCGCAACTCTTTCTGCCTCGCGGCGCAACAGCGTTCATGCTCCGGCCGAGGGGCGGTCACGACCCTACTAAGTCGGACAGGTGCAGTACATGGACAACTGGCTGAAGCCCGCCCTCGACTACATCCCGGAGTGGCTCGAGTACCAAATGCACGAGACCGAGCAACCGGGCTGCGTCATCGCGATCGTCGACAAAGGTGGGGTCGTTCTCGAACGGGCCTTTGGCTATGCCGACATTGTCGAGCGCGTACCGCTGACACCGCGTCACCGGTTCCGCGTGGCCTCCCATTCGAAGAGCTTCACTGCGGCCGGGATCATGAAGCTTCGCGAAGCGGACAAGCTCGGACTCGATGATCGCATCGGGCAATACGTCGACGGCCTCCATCCGGCGGTTGCGGAGGCCACGATTGCGCAGCTCCTCTCTCACAGCGCCGGCATCGTTCGCGACGGGACCGACAGCGGTCAGTGGCAGGACCGCCGCCCATTCCCCGACGCGGCGGAGCTCCGCAGCGATCTAGCGGCGGTACCGGTGATCGAGGCGAACACCCGGTTCAAATATTCGAACCACGGCTATGGCCTAGCCGGTCTCGTCATCGAGGCGGCGACCGGAACTCCCTATCGCAGCTGGATCAAGCACGCGATAATTGCCCCAGCGGGGCTCGAAGAGACCGAGCCGGATATGCCGGTCGCCGGCTCTGTGCCCGTCGCTCATGGCCATAGCGCTAAACTGCCGCTGGGGCGGCGGGTGGTCATTCCAGGCGACAATCCGACCAACGCGCTGGCCTCGGCAACGGGTTTCGTCAGCACCGCTCGAGACCTCGCGCGCTGGTTCGCGCAGCTCGATCCGGCCGCGAAAGAGAGCGTGCTGACGGTCGCTAGCCGGCGTGAAATGATACGCCGGCAGTGGCGCTATCCGCATTCCAGTCTCGAACGCTGTTACGGGCTCGGCATCATAAGTGCCAAGACGGCCGAATGGGAGTGCTTCGGCCATAATGGAGCCTTTCAAGGCTTCGTCAGTCGCACGATGGCGCTGCCGGAGCCCGCGCTCGCCATGTCGGTTGTCACCAATGCGGCCGATGGACTGGCCGATCGGTGGCTGGACGGATCGATCCACATCCTGGCGACCTTCGCCAAGCATGGGGCACCGACCAGCGAGGTTCGCGATTGGACGGGTCGATGGTGGACTCGTTGGGTTGCCGTCGATCTCGTGCCGATGGGCGGGAAGGTGATGGTCGGCTCCCCCACGCTCCCGAATCCGTTCATGGATGCGAGCGAAATTTCGGTATCCGGCCCCGATTGCGGTCGAATCAGCCTCGCCAGCGGGTTCGCTCACCACGGCGAGCCTGTCCGGCGCATTCGCGGGCGCAACGGAAAGGTCGACGAGGTGTGGCTCGGCGGCATGCGCTTTCAGCCTGAGGTGGTGGTTGCCGCCGAGCTCGAACAGCATTACGGCGGCTGATCCCCGGCCGGCATCTCGGGCATTGGTTGGATCGGAGCCGCAGAGTTCCCCCTCGCCCCGCTTGCGGGGAGAGGGTCGGGGTGAGGGGCCTTCCGGAGGTTGCACAGGCCGCAATTGGCAGACGCGCCGTTGCCCCTCACCCGGGATCCGCGCGCAGGCGCACAGAACCCGACCTCTCCCCGCAGGCGGCGGGGCGAGGTGGCTGGGCGCGCGGCCAATTCTTTCACGCTGGCAAATTTACCCAACGTGGTATTCGTTCCCCGTTCCGCCTTCTCGGGCTACACCAGTAAAGGTTGAGGATTCAGCCGGTCTTCCCCCCGACTGAGTCTTCTGTTAATTTTGGGTAAAATGTCGGTCGAATGTGACCTAGTTCACATACAATCGACAAAACGCCGATCATGGTCGCAGCGTCTTTCGATAGGTGCACAGCCATCGTGTCCGCAACAGCCATCGTCTCCGAAGAGGCGACAGCACGAGTCAGGCGCCGATTTGCGGCGATCTTGGTGGCGGGCTACAACCGGCTGCTCCCCGGCGACGAGAAGGAGAACTTCGCCGAGCTGAGGCGTTTTCTGGCCGGAGTCGTCGAACCGCAGATTATCGAATTCGGCGGAAATATCTTCAAAGAGACCGCCGAATTGGTGCTCGCCGAGTTCGACAACGTCGTCAAGTGCGTGCGTTGTGCCGCCGTGTTGCGCGATGCGGTCGCGCAAACGAACCAGACGCGGCTGGATGAACAACGCATCGCGATGCGGGTCGGGATCAATCTGGGCGACGTCATCGTCGAGGACGGCGACATCTTCGGCGACGGCGTCAACATCGCAGCGCGGGTTGGGGCGCTGGCCAAGCCGGGTAGCGTCTATGTGTCGGAGACCGTCCATAACCAGGTCGCCGACAAGGTCGATTTCGATTTTGAGGATCTCGGCCCCCAGAGCCTCAAGAACATTGCGAGACCGATTAGAGTCTACCGGCTGGCCGGCGAGATGGCCGAGCTGTCCGAAGACCTCCTCGCGGCCGGCGCCATGCCCGCGGCGAGCCGGCCGGTCTTCGACGACCGCCGCGCCATTGCGGTGTTGCCGTTCGCCAATTTCAGCGGCGATCCCGAGCAGGAGTTCTTCGCCGACGGGATCACCGAGGACATCATTTCGATGCTCGCCGGCTGGCGCGCCTTTCCGGTCATCGCCCGCAACTCGACCTTCACCTACAAGGGCAAGACCGTCGACATCAAGAAGGTCGGTGAGGAATTGGGCGCGCGCTATGTGCTCGAGGGCAGCGTGCGCAAATCGGGCCGTCGCGTGCGCGTCACGGCGCAGCTGATCCAGGCCGATACCGGCCATCACATCATGGCCGAGAGATACGATCGCGACCTGACCGATTTGTTCGAGTTGCAGGACGAGATAACCCACGCCATCGCGGGCGCCATCGAACCAGAGATCCTCAAATTCGAACGCGACCGTATCGCCGAGCGGCCGCAACGCAGCGAGGATGCCTATGAACTCTACCAGCACGGCGTGTGGCACCATTATCGGAACACCAAGGAGGACAATGTAAAGGCGCAGGCCTTTTTCCGGCGGGCGCTGGCGATCGATGCGCAATATCCGCAAGCCGCCGCGGCGCTGGCGATCGCGGTGCTGAACGCGGCCTTTCTCGGTTGGGCCGAGAGTGCCGAAGCCAACTTTGCCGAGGCCTACGAACTGGGCCAGCGCGCGATCCGTCTCGACCCGCGCTATCCAAATGCCCATTACGCCCTCGGTCTGGTCTGCATGTGGACCCAACGCATCGATCGCGGGATCACGGCGTTCGAGGAGGCGATCAGGCTCAACCCGAGCCACGCCGCCGCCCATGTCATGCTCGGACAGATCTACCTCTATGCCGAGCGGCCGAAGGAGGTGATCGAGTTGGCCGAAACAGGGATCCGTCTCAGCCCCACCGATCCGCGTCTGGACCGCTGGCTTCCCGCCCTCGCCGGCGCGCATTACCTGCTCCGGCACTATGCCGAGGCTGTCGAAGCCGGGAGGCGGTCGTGGTCGCTCAATCGTAACTGGCCGCACGGTCTACGTTACGTCGTCGCCGGCCTTGCCCAACTTGGCAAGATCGAGGAGGCCGAGGCGGCGCTCGCCGATCTCAAGCGGATGGACGCCGATCTGAACTATTCCGCAGGCGTCTTGCGACGGGTGTACACCGATCCTGCTGCGGTCGCCCATATCCTCGACGGGTTGCGCAAGGCCGGGTTCGAATAGCACTTCTCGGCGGTGCGGCAGTTTCAGGCCCGCGCGCTAAAAACGATGAATGACTTTGACAAAAAGCTGTGTCAGAATAAACGAGCATGTAATTTGTTAACTATAGCTAGATCTAGTTAGCCGTCCTGGCATAAATTTTACCGGCCAACGAAGCATTCGCACAAGGGAGCGGGCATCGATGCGCACGTCTACAATGTTTCTGCCAGCGCTGGCTCTGGGCGTCGCCGGAGCGATATGTGTGGCAGCCCCGTCGCTGGCCGAGCAGATCACCTATACGATGGAGTTTATCGGCACAGGCAGCCTAGGCTCGTCTTCGTTCTCGCAAGCCGACGTAACGCTGACGATGGTCAACGACCTCGGCAACATTATGTATGATTCGGCTTTTATGCTGTACGAAATCAATGGGACGGCCACGGTAAGTGTCAGCGGCGTTACCGGTAGCACCCCCGCGACGTTCACCGACCCGATGCAGTTCTACACTGACAGTAGTACTCTTGTCGGCTTGTTCGATGCGAACGTCGGCTTCGATGTTGTGGATTTGTTCAGCGCCGCATTCAGCGGCTACCAACTGGGGGGGTTGACCGCGCCGATAACAGACACGGCGCAGTTGGGGCTACCAGGTTTTTCAGGATTCCCGACAGATGCCGGGGATTTGATTACGACCGGCCTCGGGAACGACACAACTTCCGACGCCACCTTCACCGCGACGGTCGCCGCCGTCCCGGTCCCGGAACCTCCGATCGGCCGTGGCCTCTCCATCGCCTTGGCTGTTGGCGGCACGCTATTCGGCGCAAATCTCTTGCGCCGGCGATTCCGCAACCCGCTTACCTGACGACGCTCAGCACCGCACTTGGCGCCCGCAACCGCATCTGGCGTCTTACGAAAGACTACGCCCGCCCGTCGTCCCAGCCCCTAATGAGCGGGTGTAGCTGACCCGAGTTGATGCTATGGGCATGGGACCACTTGGCCGTGTGAAAGGCATATTGGGCCGCCGCTTTCAACCCCGGTCGCGATGTTGCTGTCGGATACCGCCACTGGGGGTGAGCAGGTCGTCTGGCCGGGGGTCGTCGGTGTGCACGGCGTGTCGGTGGCGCCGACA
>DATEQL010000981.1:0-2640 GCA_035272665.1 Allostellaceae bacterium | reverse complement strand
AGCGGCCGATCGGGTCCTTCGGGATCAGCCTGCCGCCGTTCCTCTCCGACAGGTAGATCAGGATCGCGCCCGATTCAAATAACGTGAAGGGCTTGCCGCCAGGGCCGTCGGGATCGACGATCGCCGGGATGCGGTGATTGGGGTTGATCGCCAGGAATTCCGGTTTGAACTGGTCGCCGGCGCCGATGTCGATCGGGATCACCTTGTACTGCAGGCCGAGCTCCTCGAGCGCGATGTGCACCTTGTGGCCGTTGGGGGTCGGCCAAGTCCAGACTTCGATCATGCCAGAGTCTCCGATTGCCGCGGGAAAGGGGTGTCGGCCGATATTAGAGATTTCCGGAGAGAGGCAGAAGCGTTGCGGAACCCTCCCCGAATGCGTAGAAGGGGGTCGATGAACCGGCGCCGACAAATCCAGCTCAGCCTCGACGAGCAAGCGGCGTTCTTTCGCGAACACCGCAAAGCCGCGCTTGCAACCCTCGACAAGGCCGGGTTTCCCCACATCGTGGCAATGAATTATTTCGAGAATGACGGCGCCTTTTACATGACCTCGTACGGCAAGGCCCAGAAAGTCGTGAATATTCGGCGCAATCCCAAGGTTGCCCTGATGATCGAGTCGGGCAATGACTATGCCGAGCTGCGCGGGGTCATGGTGCGCGGCCGTTGCGAGATCATCGAAGGCGCCGACGCCGTCAGGGCGGCGTTTGCAGGAATGGCCGAGGCACGAGGCACGACCTCGTCGCGGCCGAGCGGAGCCGGCGGCAGCGCGCCCAAACGGGTGGTGCTGAAGATCATCCCGGAGAAGATCACCAGCTGGGACCACAGCAAGCTCGGCGGCGCGTATTGACGAGCCGGCCGTTCAATCGCCATTGCTGACATCCTGATCCGCGAGACGGCGGAGCACGTCGCCGGTCGCGCCGTAGGGCTGCCATTCGTGCCGTGCTTCGATGCCGAGCCGGTGATAGAACTCGCGTGCCGGGTTCCAATTCAACACATTGAAGTGGAGCGCCGGCCAGTCGCGCTCGGTCGCGATCGCGGCGAGCCTTGCCATCAGACGCCTGCCAACGCCGCGCCCCCGCGCCCGCTCTCTGACATAGAGGTCCTCGAGAAAGAGCCCAGGCCGCCCGCGCCAAGTCGAAAAGTCGGGGAAGAATAAAGCAAAACCGGCGGGTTCGCCGTCGACAGACGCGATCAACGCCTCGAAGCGTCTCTCCGGCCCGAACCCATAGTGGCGCAGATCGACCTCGCTGGCCACCACCGCGTCCGGCGCCTTCTCATAGGCGGCCAACTCGCGGATCAGCTGCAGCAGCAGGCCAACATCCTCGGCTGTGGCGAAGCGGACAGTGGTGCTCACCGCTCGCGCCACTCGCGGGGCTCACCGGCGGGCGCGGCCGAAATCGCGCGGCACCAGACCGGAGTGAAACCAGGTCACGAAGGTGTAGATGCTGAACACCGGCAGGCGCAGCCGCTCTGAGAGCGCGCGGGCATAGGGCACCATATTGGTGCACTCGAGCAGGATCGCGCCGACATCAGAGTGGCTCGCGACGAGCGCGTTGCCGGCGGCAAGGATATCGCGCTCGGCCGCAGCGACGTCGAGCCGCTCCTCGTCATTGATCATGACCCGGGTGAACTCGCTGCCGTCATCGGTGCCGACGACCGGGGTCGTGGGATCGGCGCCGGCGGCGAGCAAGTGCCTCTCGGTGAGGTTTTCCGCGCTGACCGTGAGGACCCCGACGCGCTTTCCAGGCGGCAATACGTGTTGGATAAACGGGATCTGCATCAGGCTCGAAGTCGCGACCGGCACACCGACATGCGCGGCGATCTCGCGCTGATAAAGCGACAGAAACCCGCAAGTCGTGGTGATCCCGTCAGCGCCGAGGCGGACCAGCTCGCCGGCGGCGGAGAGAAATTCGTCGAGCAGGCCCTCCGCCTTGTCGCAGACGACGCGGCGCGGCGAGGCCCCGGGGACAACCTTGTAGAGAACCGGAAACGGCCAAGTCTTGGCGTTGCCCATGTCGCCGGGAATACGCGGGAACCGTGTCTCCAGCATCAGGATGCCGACCCTGGCCCCGTAGAGCGACTTGCCGCCCCAGGCGATCCTCGACTCCTCGACCATTGTTTCACCCGTGAGCAGTGACGATGTTGCTCTCAATGTCCAGTGCGCGCTCGCCCGGCTGCAATGCGGCCGTCTCAACCCTTGTGCGGCCGCTGACCGACGCTGTCGATCAGGGCCCGCTCGCGGCCTCGGCAATTTCCAGAGTGGCGATTGCGCGCTGGCTTAGTCCTGCGGTAATCGGCCGACAACCAACAGCCCCGACCAGACAGCAAGGAGATGACGATAGCGGACAAGGCCAAGCCGGTCGCAACAGATGCCAACGCAGTGCCACCCAGCCGATCCGCTCGAGGCTATCCCGGGCCGTTCGCGATGCGGGTGTCGGGGCGAGTGCGGCGGGCGCTGGGTGATCACTTCGGCCTGACCCATTTCGAGGTCAACCTGACGCGGTTGCCGCCGGGCGGCATGTCGGCGCTGCGCCACACCATTCGAGCGAGGATGAGCTCGTCTACATCCTCAAGGGCGAAACCGCATTGCGTCCCGGCATATGCGCGGGCTTCAAGGCCGGCTCGGCAATGCGCCTCATCTGA
>DATEQL010000980.1:0-3804 GCA_035272665.1 Allostellaceae bacterium | reverse complement strand
TAGCAACCTTCATGCCGCGATAGGGCTCATTCGACGCCGAATCACCGATTTCACCCGTTATTCACGCTGAGAAGAAAAATTTTTCACGGTGAGTTCTTGCGCCGTCTGAGAATCTCGCCCTCGTTAACCACGGCAACTTTGCCTAACGCTAACGGAGGAGAGACGACATGAATTCGACTGAACGGCTATCCCGCGGCTCGATCAACGCGGACTTCCCGCCGCTGCGGCAGCCGAAACCCGAGATCGTCGATCGCGGCACGGTGCGCCTCGGCGACGCAAACATCACGGCCGAGTTCCCGCCGCTGCGGCAGCCCAGGCCGGAGATCGCTGATCGCGGCACGGTGCGCCTCGGCGACGCAAACATCACGGCCGAGTTCCCGGCCCTGCGGCAGCCCAGGCCCGAGATCGCCGATCGCGGCACAGTGCGCCTCGGCGACGCGAACATCACAGCCGCGTTTCCGCCAAGTCGTTAAAAACGTCGACGGTCACCGCGGAAAAACGGAGTGTCAGAGATGGCTAAGCAGTCTGAAACAATCATCTGCCGATTTTACCGGCTCATCCCCGACGCTCCGGCTCCGCGGCCGGCCGACCGCTCGGCCGATGGCATGCTGCCCATGCGGGGCTATCGCTATTGCGAAGCCGTCGCATCCGCCTCGGCGTTCGGGTGGTACATTTACCCGCCGCTGAGCTTCAGCTTGGTGTGGGACGGCGTCGAGATCGCGTGGACCTACGCAGGTGCCGAGGATTGGTACCCGCTGCGGGGGGCTCAGTTTCCTGGATTTCGCCAGCTGTTCGAGCAGGTGGCGCCCGACCCGGTCAAGCCTTTGGCCCCGCCTTTTCTAGCCGTCGCGCGCGAGCCCGGTGTCGTGCAGATCTGGAGCGGCTATCTGGCGCGGACGGCGCCGGGCTGGGCATTGCTGTCTCGAGGCCCCGCCAACATCCCGCGAACCCAAGGTTACGAGCATTTCGAAGGCATCATAGAGGCTGAAACCTGGTTCGGTCCGCTCTTCACCAACATCCGGCTGACGCGCACAAATTCGCCGGTGGAGTTCCACGTCCGCTATCCGCTGTTTCAGGTCCAGCCGCTGCTGCGCCAATGCTATAGCGAGGTCTCCTTCGAGGTCGTCGGCCTATCGGACTTGAGTGCGGCGGATTGGCAAAATTTTGAGGCGACCATGAAACCCAATACCGATCAGATGCGGATGCTGGGACATTACGCCGTGGATACACGACGGCGAAGCCGAAAGAAATCTTGAGGCGGCCTTAGGGTGGTGATGCGTCATCGTCGGAAGGTAGCTTTTGCGAGCAGCTTTAGAGGGCGATTTCTGGCTGCGCGCGCGGTGTTGCAGGCACCAAGGCCAGCAGGCAGCTTGAGAGGATGGCGGCCACGCCCAGCCAACTGAGCAAGTCGGGAACCTCACGGAATAAAGCGACACCACCGATAATTGCAACGATCAGACGGAGAAGTGTATATGGCCCAAGACTTGAAGCGCTCGCATGTCTTACCGCCACCATCCCTATGTACATCCCCACGGGCCCGAATATTAAGACACCGGACAACCAAGGCCAGACCTCGGGCTCGGGTAGCCTTGTCGTAGCCAAAACCGGAAGGTTGCACACGACAGCAATGGTATTGACGTAGAACATTGTCGTCAATTCGGAATCGCCTCCCGGGCGTTGCAGATATTTGTTGAGCACGAATGCGAGACCGTTAAAGCTGGTACCGAGCAAAGCGACCAGATAGACGATGTTCCGGTCGAGAAAAGCCGGCTTTACGATCAGTAGGGCGCCAACAGTACCGATAGCAGTTGCAATCCATCGGAGAGTCGTAACGCGCTCCTTTAAGATTAGCGCCGAGAATACTGCAATGTATGCCGCCTGGGTGTAGGCAATCGCCGTTGCGTCGGCAAACGGCATGTGGGCGAACGAGTACATCAGAACCCAAAGATATAGGACCGAAACGAATCCGCGCAGCAGCTGTAACGGCAGCTGAGAGGTCTTCATCACCGACCAGCCGGTGTTCCAGGCGACGACGCCGACCAGCGTCACCCCGGCGCCGCTACGCAGCAGCGCAAGCTGCATCGCGGAGCCGCGCGATCCGATGTGATGGATCATCGCGGTTTCGACCGCAAACAGGATCGCCTGGCCGATCATTAGGCCGACAGCAAGGCGCTGGTTTTTCATGACCGGTCCGCGGCACGGGGCCTTCGGGCAACCGGAGCGAGCATGTCCCGGGTGCGATGCGGGTTTGCATTGTCGTGGACGCCTTTCACCACGCCCGGGTGGTCAGCCTTGATGATCCTGTCGAGGTGGCGGTGGCCTGGACAATAGGGGAGGTTGGCCCCAGAGCGCCGCCCGTCGAGGAAAGAGACCGGGAGGCGAATAGCCGGGACGATGTACGAGTCGGAATCGGAGGCGCCGCTAACCGTCTCCGGCCAGTGGCTCGCCCACACTGATAGCGTGCCCGCTGCGCCGCAGGTCGGCCGCCGGAGCGCCAGTCCGCCGGGGACGATCGTCTCGAAGGTAGCGAGCAGGGTCATCGAGCCGTGCTCCGATAAGGCCAGGCGGGCAGGCCCAGGTCCTGGCATCATTTTAGCCGGTAAGTTTGTCGCCTCTCAAGATGACGTGCCTCGGGCGGCTATCTTTGTGGGCGGGGTCCGAAGGGCTGTCTCGAAACTCGCATAACGGTTCCGTGGTGCTTCCCTTGTTAGGACGAATCGGTTCCCTGTTAGGCCGATTTAATTCCCTGGACGGTCGCTCAGGGAATTTGTCCGGCGTTCGGCAGGATTCCAAAGGCTTGGCGGCGCCGAACCGGCATCCGCGCGGTGCCGGTACGGGTTTTTGCCAGTATTTTGCCGTCGACCAGGGAAGACGAGATGGCCGCGGGTCAGGCTCGGCTCGGCGGACGAACTCAGCCATTACCGATACTGATCGAGGCGGTTTATCATCGCGACAGCGGCAGGTCCGGGGAGGCTGGATGGAGCGCTTCGACGCGATCGTGATCGGCGGCGGGCTGGTCGGCTCGGCGATCGCCTATGGGCTCGCCCGCGCCGGGCTGCGTGTGGCACTTCTCGACGAGGGCGACGTCGCGTTCCGGGCCTCGCGCGGCAATTTCGGGCTCGTCTGGGTGCAGAGCAAGGGCGACGGCGCGCCGCACTACCAACGCTGGACGCGGCGCTCGGCCGACGAATGGCCGACACTCGCCGCCGAGCTCCTGGCCAAGACCGGGATCGCGGTCGGGCACGAGCGGCCGGGCGGCGTGCATCTGTGCCTCGACGATGCCGAGCTCGAGGCGCGCCGCGCGATGATGGAGCGCATGCGGGTGCAATCCGGCAATTTGGGCTTCGACTATCGGATGCTCGATCGCCGCGAGCTGGTAGACATACTCCCCGGGCTCGGACCAGCGGTGATCGGGGCGTCCTGGACGCCTTATGACGGGCACGCGAACCCGCTCTATCTGCTCAAGGCGCTGCACAAGGGCTTTACCGAAAAGGGCGGGCGCTATCTTCCGAACAGTACCGTGACCGAGGCCGGCGCGATGCCCGGCGACTTCCGGATTCGCGTCGCCGGCGGCGCGATCGGCGCGCCGAAAGTCGTGCTCGCCGCCGGGCTCGGCAACGCCGTCTTGGCGCCGCATTTCGGGCTCTCGGCTCCGGTCAAGCGGCTGAAGGGTCAGATCCTGGTCACCGAGCGCGCCGGACATGTCCTGCCGCTGCCGACCACGACGATCCGCCAGACGGTGGAGGGCGGCATCATGCTGGGCGACAGCCAGGAGGATGTCGGTTTCGACACCAGCCAAAAGCC
>DATEQL010000979.1:0-2336 GCA_035272665.1 Allostellaceae bacterium | reverse complement strand
GGTCACCGGGGTCAAATCGGGCTTGTCGTCGATCGTAATGGGTTTGCGAAAATTTGGGCGGATTTCGGCGCCGGCCGCATCGGCCAGCCGCAGCGCAAAGGCGAGAAAGGCGTCGAGCTCGATCGCGGGCACAGTCCTATTTTAGCGTGTCGAGATAGGCGATGACATCGGCGCGATCCTGCGCTTTGGGAAACCCGACGAAGGTCATCTTGGTCCCCTTGGCAAAGGATTGCGGACTATAGAGCCACTGGTTCAGCCTCTCGGGATCCCACTTTGTACCCTTGTCCGCCTGTAATGCGGCGGAGAACTGATAGTTCGGGACCGCGGCAATCCCCTCCTCGGTAACGTCCCAGAGGTTCGGGCCGATCTTGTTCGCACCGCCCTTGTTGAAGGTGTGGCAGGTGTTGCAAATCTTGGTCAGCTGCTCACCGCGTTTGGGGTCGGCGTTGGCGAGCAGCGGCTCGATCGGCTCGAGCTTTGCCGCCGCGGGTTGCTCCGCCGGCGCGGCCGCCAACTGCTCGGCGCCGGCCGGGAGGAAGACCGGCCTTTCGAGCGACTTCGGACGAACGAGTTCGCTCGCGAGAATCGCCGCCGCCATCGCGACGATCATCGCCGTGAGCACGGAGGCGATTATCTTGTTCCACTCGAACGACGACATCGACAACCTTTCCCCCCTAAGCGGTGATGCATTATCACGCTTCCGGCGTTCCACCGAACCGGTCATGTTGTCGCTACCCGATCGGCTGCCGAGACAGCCCGTGACCAGAGCTGCGCCACAGAACCCGATTATCCTGATCCCCGCCCGGCTCGCCGCCAGCCGCCTGCCCGGCAAACCGCTCGCGGACATCGCCGGAGTGCCGATGATCGTGCATGTCTGGCGCCGTGCGCTTGCCGCCGAAATCGGGCCGGTCGTGGTCGCCTGCGGCGACCGCGCTATCGCCGATGCGGTCGAAACGGCCGGCGGCCGGGCGGTCATGACCGATCCCCGCCACCCGACCGGGTCAGACCGCATCCACGAGGCGATCTCGCATCTCGACCCCGGCCGCTCGCACGATGTCGTGGTCAACGTCCAAGGCGATCTCCCGTTGCTCGATCCGGCGGCGGTGCGCGTGGCTGTTGCCGGCCTCGCCGACCCCGAATTCGACATCGCCACCCTTGCGGCCGTAATCGAGGACGAAGCCGCACTCCACGAGACCAGCGTCAACAAGGTCGTGGCCGGTTTTGCCGATCCGACGCGGCCGGCGCGCGTGCTCTATTTCAGCAAGGCGGCGGTGCCGTGGGGAGAAGGGCCGCATTACGAGCATATTGGGCTCTACGCCTATCGGCGTGAGGCGCTGGAGCGGTTTGTCGGGCTGCCGCGGGGGGTGCTCGAACAGCGCGAACACCTCGAGCAGTTGCGCGCGCTCGAGGCCGGGATGCGCATCTCCGTCAGCTTGATCGAGGCCGGCCGGCTCGGGGTGCAGGTCGACACCCCGGCCGATCTCGCGCGCGCCCGCGAACTGTTCCGGCAGGCGCATTAGTCTCATGACACGGCAAACGATCGCATTCCAGGGCGCCTTTGGGGCCTATTCCGACCTTGCCTGCCGGCATGTCTTCCCCGAGATGGGGACTTTGCCCTGCACCCAATTCGACGATGCCTTTGCCGCGGTGAGCGAGGGTCGTGCGGCACTGGCGATGATCGCAGTCGAGAATTCGGTGGCCGGCCGAGTGGCCGACGTCCACCATTTGATGCCGGATTCGGACCTCCACATCATCGGCGAGCATTTCGAGCGGGTTAACCATCACCTTTTGGCCGTACCCGGGGCGACCATCGAGACGCTGCGCACGGTCAGAAGTCATGTCCACGCGCTCTCGCAATGCCGCAAGTTGATCCGCTCGCTCGGGCTGGTACCGGTCGTGGCGGCCGATACCGCCGGCGCCGCGGCCGAAATCGCCACGCGTGGCGATCCCACGGTCGCGGCCATCGCTTCCGAGCTTGCCGGGCAAATCTATGGCCTCGTGTCGCTGAAAGAGAACATCGAGGACGCCGAGCACAACACGACGCGCTTTCTGATCATGTCGCGCGAGCCCGAGCGGCCGGCGCGTGGCACCCCGACGGTGACGACCTTTCTGTTCCGCGTCCGCAACGTGCCGGCGGCGCTCTACAAGGCGTTGGGCGGGTTCGCCACCAACGGCGTCAACATGACCAAGCTGGAGAGCTACATGGTCGGCGGCGCCTTTGCGGCGACCCAGTTCTACGCCGATGTCGAGGCTCACCCCGAAGATCGCCCCCTGGCACTCGCGCTCGAAGAGCTCGCTTTCTTCACACACGAGGTGAAGATCCTCGGCGTCTATCC
>DATEQL010000978.1:0-5251 GCA_035272665.1 Allostellaceae bacterium | reverse complement strand
GCCGACTGCAAGCGCTCAAGGCGTTGTTCCTGGAACAGGCCAAAGACAACGATGTGTTTCCGGTTGGCGGTGGCCTGTGGACCCGCCTGCATCCGGAAGACCGGGTCAAGAGCCCCTACACCCACTGGCGGCTCGATGGCGCAACCACGCGCTTTCCCGAATTTGCAGCGCCTGGCCTGGGGCGGGAAAGCAACCGGGT
The DNA here is from genome assembly GCA_035272665.1 of Allostellaceae bacterium. Lineage (GTDB taxonomy): Bacteria > Pseudomonadota > Alphaproteobacteria > ATCC43930 > CGMCC-115725 > AP-15. Next base: position 5,052 of record DATEQL010000978.1, on the reverse strand, counting down.
CGTCGTTGACGCCGAACTCGGCGAGAACGCCTCGGGCGTCCTCTACGCTCTCGGCGGCGCCGGGGGCGGCCTCACGCTCTACATGGACCAGGGGCAGCTCGTCTACGAATACAATATGATGATCATCGAGCGATATATCGCTCGCTCTCAAGACAAGCTCATGCCCGGCAAGCATCGGATCGAGGTGGACACCACGATCGCGAGACCCGGAGGTCCCGCCGAGGTGGTCATTGCAGTGGACGCCAAGGAGATTGCCCGCACGACCGTGAAGCGCACCGTCGCAGGGGCATTCACTGCGAGCGAGACCCTCGACGTTGGGGTCGATCTCGGCTCACCCGTCTCGCTCGACTATTTCGACCGGCGGCCGTTCCGCTTCGACGGCAAGATCGCGACTGTGGACATCACCTTGAAGTAACTCGCAGTAGGAGGATCTTCATGCGCTGGAAGATCGATAAGCTCGCCTTGCTTGGTCTGGCTTGGCTTGTCGTGCCGGCTTTTTTCGGCATGCCGCAGGCGGCTGCCCAGCAGGACAAGAAGCCCAACATTGTTATCATCTGGGGTGACGATATCGGGCAGTCGAATATCAGCGCCTATACGAACGGCCTGATGGGCTATCGTACACCCAACATCGACTCGATCGGCCAACAAGGCGTGCTCTTCACCGACTATTACGGCGAGCAGAGCTGCACCGCAGGCCGGTCGGCTTTCATCACTGGCCAAAGTGTGTTCCGGACCGGTCTCAGCAAGGTCGGGCTGCCGGGGGCCGATCTCGGCCTGAGGAAAGAGGATCCTACGTTGGCCGAACTCTTAAAGCCGCAGGGCTATGCGACGGGGCAATTCGGCAAGAACCATTTGGGCGACAAGGACGAGATGCTGCCGACCGCCCACGGGTTCGACGAGTTCTACGGCAATCTGTACCACCTCAACGCCGAAGAGGAGCCGGAACTTCCCGACTATCCGAAAATCGACGATCCGGAATTTCCGAATTTCCGCAAGAATTTCGGTCCGCGCGGTGTCATTCACAGCTTTGCGAACCCAGACGGCACCCAACGGATCGAAGATACCGGGCCGCTGACCAAGAAGCGGATGGAAACCATCGACGATGATATCGCCGCACGTGCGGCCGAGTTCCTCGACAAGCAGGTGAAGGCAAACAAGCCCGTGTTCCTTTGGGTGAATTTCACCCACATGCATTTCCGCACCCATACCAAGCCCGAGAGCCTCGGCCAGGCGGGGCGCTGGCTCGGCCCTTATGCCGATACGATGATCGACCATGACAAGAACGTCGGGACCGTGCTTGCCAAGCTGAAGGAGCTCGGCATCGAGGACAACACGATCGTCATGTATTCGACCGACAACGGTCCGCACATGAACTCGTGGCCGGACGCGGCGATGACGCCGTTCCGCAATGAGAAGAACTCGAACTGGGAAGGCGCCTACAGAGTGCCGGCTTTGGTCCGCTGGCCGGGCAAGATCAAGCCGGGCAGTGTGTCGAACGGGATTGTTTCACACCTCGACTGGGTGCCGACCCTGCTCGCCGCGGCCGGGGTGCCGGATATAACGGAGAAGCTGCTCGCCGGCTACCAGGCCGGCAACATGACCTACAAGGTGCATCTCGACGGATACAACCTGCTGCCATATTTGACCGGTGCAGAGCAAAAAAGCCCGCGCAAGGAGTTTTTCTATTTCTCCGACGATGGCGATCTGACAGGCCTGCGCTACGACAATTGGAAATTCGTATTCTTGGAACAGAGGGCGCCGGGAACGCTGCAGGTGTGGGCCGAGCCCTTCACTCACCTGCGGGTGCCGATGATCTTCAACCTTCGGCTCGATCCCTACGAGCGCGCCAGTATCACGTCGAACACCTATTACAACTGGTTGCTCGACCATTCTTTCGCGCTGGTCCCGGCACAGGCTTATGTTGGCAGGTTCCTGGCGACGTTTAAGGATTATCCGCCCCGCCAGAAGGCGGCGAGCTTCTCGATGGATCAGGTGCTGGAGAAGATGCGCCAGCCGAGCGGAGATTGACCATGAAGGCACTCTTTCATCTTGCCCTCGCAGCCGCGTTCTGCTTTGCCGCGGTTTCGGCAGCGAAAGCAGCGGACCCGAAGCCCAATATCGTCTTCATCATGGCCGACGATCTCGGCAACGCCGACCTCGGCTACCGCGGCGGCGAGATGAAGACGCCGAACATCGACAAGCTCGCCAAGGAAGGTGTCCGGCTCGAGTCGTTTTACGGCGAACCGGTTTGCACACCATCGCGTGCGGCTTTGATGACGGGCCGTTATCCGATGCGTTACGGGTTGCAGACACTCGTCATTTTCCCCAGCCATACCTTTGGGCTGGCCACTGACGAGCGCACACTTCCCCAGGCGCTCAAAGAAGCCGGGTACCGCACCTACATGGTCGGCAAATGGCACCTCGGCCACGCCGACAAGAAATATTGGCCACAGAACCGCAGCTTCGATTACTTCTACGGCAACGTCGTGGGCGAAGTGGACTACTTCACCCGGGAACGCGGCGGCATCGTCGACTGGCAACGCAATGGCAAGTTCCTTAAGGAGAAGGGCTATTACACGACGCTGATCGCCGACGACGCCGTCAAGCTGATTGACCAGCAGGACGGCAAGACGCCGTTCTTCCTGTACTTCGCCTCCTTGGCTCCGCATGCGCCGTACCAGGTGCCGCAGAAGTACAAAGATCTTTATCCGGGCATCAGGGACAAGAACCGCCAAGCCTATGCCGGTATGATCTCGGCGCTGGATGAGGATGTCGGCCGCATTGTCGCGGCGCTCGAAAAGAAGAAGCTCCTGGACAACACGATCATCCTGTTTGCCAGCGACAATGGCGGCGCCACCAGCGCGCTGTTCGCGACAGGCGCGCGTTCGGCGGAGGAACGCAAGGAAAGCGGCGGCGTGGGGCTAGGAGAGAAGCCGCCAGCGTCGAACGCGCCGTTCCGCGGCGGCAAGGGGAGCCTTTATGAAGGGGGTGTTCGCGTGCCGGCGTTTGTCAGTTGGCCCGGACATCTGCAGCCGCGGGTCATCAATGACGCACTGCACATGGTGGATGTGATGCCAACGCTTCTCGCTCTTGCGGGCGGCAAGGGCAGTCCGGATCACCCGATGGACGGCAGGGATATGTGGCCGACTCTGGCGCAGGGCAAACCATCGCCGAATGAGGATGTGCTGATCAATGTCGAGGCATTCCGCGGCGCCGTCCGCAAGGGCGACTGGAAGCTGGTGAAGATCGCCTTGCTGCCGGGCAAGACCGAGCTCTTCGATCTGGCAAGGGATCCCGGGGAAACGACCAATGTCGCTGAGCAGAACCCCGAAATCGTCCGCGACCTGGAGGGTCGGCTGCTAGCCTACGCGAAAGAGCAGAAGCCGAGTCTGTGGATCAAGGCCCAGCCGGCGTTCCTCGGCGCGCAAGGGAAAACGATCCTCGATCCCGACTTCGACATCGACGACAGTGGCCTGCCGCACGAAAAGCCAGTCATACCGGGGGGCTGAGCAAGGTTTGGCATCCGATGACCGCAACGCTGCTAATCCTGCTCAAGATCGCCGTCGCGGGCATCATCCTTGCGATCGGCATGGATTCAACCCTGAAGGATGCGACCTACCTGTGGCACCGGCCCGGCCTGTTGCTGCGCTCGGTGCTCTCCATGTACGTGCTGGTGCCGTTAGCCGCCTTGGCTCTGGTCAAGGTTCTGACATTGGCGCCGGGGGTCGAGATCGGCCTGCTGGTGCTCGCGGTCTCGGCCGGGGCGCCTCTGCTCCCGCGCAAGCTGATGAAGATCGGCGACGGCGCCTATATCTTCAGCCTGGTGGTGACCTCGAGCCTGCTGGCGATCCTGCTTGTCCCTGCTTGGCTCGCTGTGCTCGGCGCGCTGTTCGACTATCCGGTCTCACTCCGGCCGGACCGGGCAGCGCTGGTGCTTGCCAAGTCCTTCCTCCTGCCCCTTGCCTTAGGGATGGTGGTCCGCCGGCTGTTTCCGGCAATTGCCGAGCGGGTCGGGAGCCGCCTGATGGCCATTGCGGGGCTGGTGCTGACGGCCTGCGCGTTAACGTTGCTGATCCTGCACTGGGACATCCTGATCATAGCAAGGTGGTCCGGGGTGTTGACCTTGGCGGCCCTGGTTGCGATCTCGCTGGCGATCGGGCATCTGCTCGGTGGACCCGCCGAGGATGACCGTACCGCGCTCGCGATTGCCTGCGCGACGCGCCATATCGGGATCGCCGTGCTGGTTGCAGCGTCGGTTCCAGGCCCGCGGACGTCGGTCCTCGTTGCCTTCTACCTCGTAACATCTGCGGTGATCTCAATTCCGTATTTGCGCTGGCGCCGCCGCGCCTCCGCATCCCGGGTAAGACCACATGGGCCTGACAAGCTCCGGGGTCTTCCCTCAGATTGATCGCGGGCGCACAATCCCTCACGGGATTCAGATTATGTGGATTGCTGGTATAGGCGTGCAGCTGCGACCACCCGAACGAGGTCAACTATCCCCCTTCGAGCTTGGGGATGAAAAAGACCTCGCAGCCCGGGCGGATCGGCTGGAAATAGGCGGTCTCGTGGATGGCACCATCGATCGCGACGGTGGTTTCTTCGACGAGATGCTCGCCCAGACCGGGGTAGAGTTCGTCCATCGCTTTGATGACGCCGCGCAGGTTTTTGGCCTCGACCGTAAATTCGCGCACGCCGCCAGTGTACCGCCGGCTGAAGCCGGCGGTGAAGACGACGCGCGCAGCCATCGTTCTAGCCTCTCCAGCAATCGTCATGGCCGGGCGCCGTCCCGTGGGCCTTCAGCCGACGGACTAGTTCCGTGGGCATCCACGGGCCAACCGGAGAGGTCTCGCCGGTTTGCGTGGATGCCCCGAACAAATCCGGGCATGACGGGCTAAGGCTTGGCATGCCGACTAATCGTCCGCTCCGGCATGGTCGAGCGCGGCGACAATCTTGGGTGGCGACATCGGAAGTTCGGTCAACCGGCGGTGGATGGCGCTGTCGATCGCATTAGCGATCGCCGCCATCGGCGGCACGATGTTGACTTCGCCCACT
>DATEQL010000977.1:0-3689 GCA_035272665.1 Allostellaceae bacterium | reverse complement strand
AGACATCTTCCATCGCCACGGGGCTGCTTGGCGCAAGGCCAATGCCGGGCATGTCAGCCTCGGCCAGCTCAAGGCGATGTCAGCCATCGAGCAGTGCCGCTCGGCCGCCCTCGGCGGCCATGTCGAGCGCTGCGAGGATTGCGGCCACAGCCGGATCGCCTACAACTCCTGCCTTATGGGCAAATTTCGTAATGGTGAGTCGACGGGCGGTCGAGCGGCCGATCCGGCTGACTTTCAAATGATTGCGGCCAATTTTTCCGCCCTTTGCTCCCCATAATATTGGTGCTCCTGAGATCGATGTCCTCGCGAAAACTGTGATCCGGCCGCCAAAGGCCGATGACAGGGGGACACGATGTTGGAGACCTATTTTGCGGCACCGAAGACGCTTGGGTGCCTGCGCGCTGGTCCGAGCGGGCCGTACTTGGATGGCTTTGCCGCCTTGCTCGAACGAGACGGATACCGTGCTGCCACCGCGGTACGCTATCTGCGCGCGGCGGCCCACCTCGGCCATTTTCTGCAAGATCGAGGCGGAACACTGGCCAACTTCGATTTATCGACCTTCTTCCGGCATCTGCGAACCTGCCGTTGTTCCCGGTCGAAGGGAGGAAGGCGTAATCACCACACCTCGTTCGGCGCCAAGCGCTACCGCGACTATCTCGTGCAGATCGGTGTTTGTCGATGCAGCGTGATGCCGGAGATTCGGAGGGCCGACCAGCCACTCGTCGTCGACTTTCGACGGTGGTTGCAGAAGCATCGGGGTGCCGCAGAACCTACAGTCAGACAATATTCCCGTGGTGCAACCGAGTTGCTTCTGGCACTCGGCGATGATCCCATGCACTGGAATGCAACGGGCGTGCGCGCCTATTTTCTGGAGCGCGCCGCTCGGTGCGGCGTCGGCACCGCTGAGAAGCTGGTTACGAGCCTACGGGCTTTCCTGCGGTATCTCAGCGTCCATGGCCGATGCCGAGCCGACCTGGATAGAGCCGTCCCGGCGTTCGCCTGTTGGCGCCTGGCCGATCTGCCAAAATATCTGACGACCGAGCAAGTCGACCGCTTGATCGCCGCCTGTGACGGTGGGTCTCCGGAACGTCGACGCGATCGCGCGATCATCATGCTCCTGGCGCGACTCGGGCTTCGGGCCGGTGACGTAGCAAGGCTTCGCATTGCCGATATTGAGTGGGAAAGCGGCACGCTGCGGGTCTCGGGGAAGGGACGCTATCAGGTTCGCCTGCCACTCCCGCAGGACGTCGGAGATGCGATCATCGACTATGTCGAGCGCCGCCCCCAAGGCTGCGACAGCGATCACCTCTTCGTTCGAAACATCGCTCCGTTCCGATCATTCGCACATGGCGACGGCGTGTCCTCAGTGGTGAAACGCGCCATGAAGCGAGCCGGCGTCGTTACGCCGGCCAAAGGTGCCCACGTTCTGCGGCACACGGCAGCGACCGAGATGCTGCGCCACGGCGTACCTCTCGACCGGATTGCTCTGGTCCTCAGGCACCGCGGCGTCGACACGACGGCATACTACGCCAAAGCCGATGTCAATGCGCTGAAGCAGATCGCCCAACCCTGGCCGGAGGCGCTCCGATGATGGACGCGGTCAAAGCCTATCTCGCCTTGCGCCGCGCTACCGGCTTCGAGATGGCGAATGCCGAATGCCTGTTGAACAGCTTCGCCCACTTCGCCGCCGAGCGGAAGGAAACGCGCATCCGAGCGCAAACGGCGATCGACTGGGCCGTTCAGGGACCGTCCTTGGCACAACGCGACGAGCGGCTGAAGACCGTCCGGCGCTTCGCCTGTCACGTTCGCGCCGATGACGATAGTCACGAGTTGCCGCCAACAAATCACTTCGGGTACCGCAAACGGCGCCGGGTCCCGTACATCTACTCCGCGAGCGAGATCAGCCGCCTCATCGCAGCAACCGATCAACTCGGGCCCGCCGGAACCCTACGATCCCGAACCTACGCTGCCTTGCTTTCGCTGCTGGCGGCCACCGGATTGCGGATCTCCGAGGCGCTCGCGCTGCGATTTACCGACATCACAGCTGACGGACTGCTGATCCGAGAGACCAAGTTCCGGAAAACCCGTCTGGTGCCGCTGCACGATAGTGCGGTGGCGGGTCTGGAGCGCTACGTGGTGTGCCGTCGCCGAGCCGGTTCAGGCAATGACCACGTGTTCGTCGGCAGCCGTGGTCAACCGCTCAAGTATCAGGCGGTTCAGAGCACCTTCAAAACGTTGTTAGGGACGACTGGTCTCTGGCCGGCGCCGGGCGGTCGACGTCCTCGCCTGCACGACCTTCGTCATACGTTCGCTGTTCGGGCACTGCAGGCCAGCCCGGCAGGTCGACGACGCATTGGCCAACACATGGTCGCCCTGGCCACCTATTTAGGGCACGTCAACATTTACGCGACGTACTGGTACCTCGAGGCCACAGCCGACCTTCTGCGAGACATTGCCGACACCGGTGAAACGTTCATCTGCCGGGGAGAGCGATGATGATTCCGATAGCCCCGCTCATCGAAGCCTTCCTCCGCGATAATCTCTCTCACCACCGAGGTGCCAGCCAACACACATGCGATTCCTACGCGTACGGCTTCCAGCTGCTGTTCGAGTTCGCCGCAGCAAGGCTCGGGGTCACGCCATCGTCGCTGGCACTGGAGCAGCTCGAATCGGGATTGGTCAGCGCTTTCTTGGAGTATCTGGAGGACACGCGCCGAAATGCTCCAGAGACCCGCAATGTTCGATTGGCGGCGATCAAGTCCTTCTTCCGCTTCCTCGAGTACAGGCAGCCTGCTGCACTTGAGCAAATCCGCCGCGTTCTGGCGATCCCGTTCAAGAGGACTGACACTCGTTTGGTTCCCTATCTGGTGCGCGAGGAAGTCCAGGCCTTGCTCGACGCTCCCGATCCGGCGACCCGCGATGGGATCCGGGATCGGGCGATGTTGCATCTGGCTGTTTGTACTGGCCTGCGCGTGTCCGAACTGACCGGGCTGCGCATCGACGACGTGGTGCTCCCGTCAATGAGCATTCGTGTTCACGGAAAAGGACGGCGAGAACGGGCGCTACCCTTGTGGAAGACCACGGCTGCGGCGTTGCGTGCTTGGCTGGCCACCCGGGGAGTGGTCGCGGTCCCGGAGGTGTTCGTCAACGTTCGCGGCAAACCACTGAGCCGTTGGGGATTTGCCTACCTGCTCAAACAACACGCCGAAGCGGCCGCTCAGCGGTGCCCTCAACTGCTGAACAAGCGGGTGTCTCCGCACGTTCTAAGGCACACCTCCGCGATGATCGTGCTGCAGGCGACACAGGATATCCGCAAGGTGTCCCTGTGGCTCGGACACACCAACCTAGCGACCACCGAAATCTACACACGCGGTGATCCCAGCGAAAAGCTGGAAGCCATCGAGGCGATCGTTCCACCACACCTGCGCAAAGGTTCCTTCCGAGCCCCAGACAAGCTCATCGCCCTGCTCCGGGCCAAATCGTAATGGAGAGCGCGACCGCCTGAAGACCGTGTCGCTCCAAGGCGGTCGTGCACCAACTCACCATTACGAAATTTGCCCATAAGGCAGGAGTTGTAGGCGCAGCGCACCAAGCCGCAATCCTCGCAAAATTCCGCGTGGCCGCCGAGCGCCGCAGTTCGGCACGCTGCGATGGCGCCCATGACACGGCGCTCGGTGCGGCCGAGATGC
>DATEQL010000976.1:0-16167 GCA_035272665.1 Allostellaceae bacterium | reverse complement strand
GGGCCTTGTCAGGATAACCTGATGGCCGGGGAGAGACGTCGCGGGTAGGCTGGCGCGATGGCAGAAATTTCATACCGCCGCCACCGCTTTCCGCCGATTGTCATCCAGCATGCGGTGTGGCTCTAACTGCGCTTCACGCTTAGCTACCGCGATGTCGAAGAACTGCTTGCCGAACGCGGGCTCGACATCTCCTACGAGAGCGTGCGCAGCTGGGTGCTGAAATTCGGGCCGATGATTGCACGGCGGCTGCGGCAGGTTCGTCCTCGGCCGAGCGATCGATGGCATCTCGACGAGATGGTCGTCCGGATCGCGGGCAAGCGGATGTATCTATGGCGCGCCGTCGATCACGAAGGCGAGATCCTCGACGTCTTGGTTCAGCGTCGGCGAGACCGGCGCGCGGCCGTCAAGCTCATGCGCAAGCTGATGCGAAAGCAGGGGTTCGCGCCAAAAAAGGTGGTCACGGATAAGCTGCGCTCCTACGGCGCTGCCCTCCGGCACCTCAGGCTTTCCTGTCACCATGAGCAGGGCTTGCGACAGAACAATCGGGCCGAGAACTCGCACCAGGTGGTGCGAAGACGAGAACGCAAGCTGCAGTGCTTCAAATCACCGGGCTCCGCCCAGCGCTTCCTCAGCATGCATGCCGCTGTCCACAACACATTCAACCTGCAGCGGCATCTTGTCTCTCGCTCAACTCTCCGGATCTTCCGATCAGATGCGGCTGCGCAATGGCGCAGCGCAACCGCCGCCGCATGATGCCGAGCCCGTTGCACCCCATCTCGGCCGAAACGGCTCAACTTGACAATGCCAGATGAACTTTTTCCAAGTGTGAACTACCTCACACTCCCCGACCGATTCCTGAAGGATGCTGGCGAGCGTGGACGGATCGGCCGCCCATCTGACGAGCGCCGGCTAACCCTGGGAATCCGGGGAATGTCGGCCAATACCGAGGAGGTCCGGCATGGCCACTCCGATTATGATCCAGTGCAAGCTCAACGGCCAGGACTTGGTCGGCAATGTGATCGACATCCAGGACAATTCCACCCAGCCCGGTGCCCTGCTCGACGCGTACCCGCCCAAGGCCGGGCAGTCGCTGACAAAACCGACAACATTTGCGGCCAACCAGACATGGGAGGTCCTGCCTGACCCCGCCGGTTCAAGTCATTTCATCATACAGAATCCGGCCGGTCTCTGCATCGACATCCGCGACAACTCGATCGACCCCGGAGCGTCGCTCGACGCGTATCCGGCCAAGAAGAAAGACAATCAGAACCAACTGTGGGACTTCCTTCCCGACCCGTTCGGTTCGGGATATTTCTTCCTCCAGAACCCGCAGACTGGCTACGTGATCGAGATAGAGAACGGATCCTCAAAGTCAGGTGCCTCCTTAGTGGTGAATCCGAGGCGGCTGTTCGACAACAACTTCCAGCTATGGGCGGGCGTAGAGCAGGACTGGGGCCGAGCAACGTTCCCGGCTCTGACGTTGGCCTCAGCGCCCCCCGTTTTCGGAAGCAACAACCAGTACGTCCTTCTGGCGCCGAACCAGAACACCAACCTCAAGAGCGTCACCGTTACCATCGACATCATCGAAGAGCTGATCGCCGACTCCTTCTCGATACAAATCAACGGCAACGCACCGACTCCCGCGGATGGGTCCGGCGCACGATGGGACGCCCAATGGGTGCAGTACGCTCTCCTGATGCAGAATAATGGTCTATATTTGTGGAATCAGGCTTGGCACGCACTCGGCCCGGATCAGAAAGGCGATCCCTTGGCGTCACTGCCGGTGACCTCGCCGCAGATGATGCTGCAACTCCAGAACAATACGGTTCCAGCGGGGACGCAGATCGTCCTCACGCTGACCATCGACCACAGCGATAACGACTTCGTAACCGCCGTGTCGGGGCAGGTCTTCGACAACGGCGTGCCGATCGGGACCCCGATCACCTTATCGCTGATCGGGCAGCCGACCTTCAACCCCGGAGGCCCCGTTCAAGAGTCGGACCTGGCGCCCTTCGGAGCCCTGAGCGTCGTGGTGGTCGGCGCGCCGGGGGGTAACACGAATTTCAGCTCCGGCATGGGCACTATCACAGTGACGTGCGACCCGGCGGTGACGGTGTCCTCGCAGTTGAACGGGCCCAACCCTCATGGGATCCAGACGGCCGAGGAGTCGAATTGCTACTACGGCCAGGTGCAGCAAGGCTCGTCCAAGCAGATCGTCCAGCCGTTCGGTGTGTTGACCCCGAAGGTCATAAACATTCAGGGTTCATCGGATTTTGTGGTATCAGGTAGAGGTTTTTTCTCCAACGATCAGCTAACTTTGTCCTATCTACTCTTGAACGGAGGGTCAGGGGCTAGCGAGAACAATTCTGTCGACTGCGCCGCTGCGAGAGATGGTACCTTTTCTTGTACGATCGAACCCCCAAACTACCCGGGGCCAGAGTTCCCCCCCGGCACAGTGGTTTCATTTAGCGTTACGGTAAGCGACCAGCACGGTGATTACGCCCAAGCTGGCTGTCACGTTGACGCCGCAGGAAGAATTACAAATTTCCAAAGGGGGCAAAGCGGTCCGGGTCCTTGGTTTTAATGCAGCCTCGAAATCGTCCACCGGCTGACATTGCAGCGGCGCCCTCGCGTACGTTCTTCGGGCGTCGGCGGTCTAGCTGGCGGTGGTTCGCGTGGCGCAGTCGGGAACTTTGCCCGGATGGAGCGCAGGACCCGGATTCGCTGCGAGAGGGGATAGCGATCGTTCTTGATGATCTGGTTGAGTTCTTTGAGGAGCGCCGCCTCCTCCTCGTCGGTAAGGTCGAGATGCATGCTGCATGACCTACAGACAGTGCCGCCAGAAGATCTCGATCCACGCAATGACGAGCCCGGCGCTCCCCACCATGATGTAGAGCGGCCGGAGCGCCAACTCCTTTCGCGTCGGCAACCGCTCGATGCGTTCGATGAGGAATTCGAGGTCGGTTTTGATCGCTGCGAGCCGAGCGCGTCGACTATCATGCTGCCCTGGATGCGTCAATCCGCTTGATCAGACGAGAGATGGATCAACCGCAATCAGCGGCTTCAACACTCGGCTCCCTTCGGGCAAAGGGAAGCGAAACCCAGCCAACCGGGGGCAATCCGACAAAGGGTCGGTGCCGGCGATCTGGGCAGGAGCAATCCGAGAAAACCGGTGGGCGCAGTCGTCGCGGCGGCAAGAGTGCTGCGCATCTTGCATGGTTCGGAGCGGCCGCTGAATGCAAGCGAGGTCGCCCGTGCCGCCGGCCTCCATCGCGGCACCGCGTACAACATCCTGCGGACGCTGCAAGCCGAGGAATTTGTCGGTTACGACGAGGCGACCTGCAGCTATTCGGTCAGCCTCCATATTCTCGAACTCGCCTATGCGTCTTGCGGCGCAGCGGGCTGATGGATCTGGCGCGCCCGCTGATGCACGCGATCTCCGATGCGCACGGCGTGTCGGTGTATCTGTCGAAGGTGCTGGGCCCCTCGTCTCTGCTGCTGTTGGACTGGGTCGGCGTCGCGTTCCGCACTGACCTGTACGTCACCGTGGGGCGCCCCTCCCCGGTCCCGGAGGGCGCATCGGGCGTCATCATGGGCGCCTTCGGAAGCAGCAGCGAGCCGGAGCTCGAAGCGCTGTTCTCGCAAGTTGCGTGGTACCAGAAGCCACCTTTCGCGGAGTTCCTTGCCTGCGTCAGGGAAGCGAAGAAATGCGGTTTCGCGATCGATCGCGGCGCGATGTTTCAGGGAATTACGCTGGTCTCCGTCCCGGTTCTGTCGCCGTCATGGGAGCTGCTGCTGATCCTGACCGCGGCTGGACATTCCCATGATCTGGATGCCGAGGCGCTGGGCGCGCTTAGCCGTGCGATGCAGTCGGCAGCGGCGCGGCTTTCGGAGAGCGCGCGATTGCTGCGTCTAGGTTGACTGTGTGGTTTTGCGTTGGGAGTTCCCGCAAGCATCAGTGCAAGGAATCAGAGCATGGTTTACTCGCAGGCGGCCGCGCACCAGGCCTGGACGGATCCGAGCACGGATTTCGACGCAATCATCATCGGTGCCGGCGTTTCCGGGCTCTAACAGCTCTATAAGCTGCGTGAACTCGGCCTCAAGGTGCGGGTGTTCGAGACCGGCACCGGCGTCGGCGGCACCTGGTACTGGAACCGCTATCCCGGCGCACGCTTCGATTCGGAGAGCTGGACCTATGGCTACTCCTTTTCGCAGGAACTCCTGGAGGAATGGGACTGGGAGGAGCATTTCGCTGGTCAACCCGAGACCGAGCGCTATCTGAACCATGTTGCCGACAAGTTCGACCTGCGCTGCGACATCCAGTTCAAGAGCCGCGTCACGGCGGCGCATTATCAGGAGGACACGTGCAGCTGGGAGGTCATCCTGGAGGATGGCAGGCGCTACAATACGCGGTTCGTTATAACCGCCGTTGGCGTGCTGTCGGCGCCGACAATGCCGCGCTTCCCCGGCGTCGAGAGCTTCCGCGGCCAGTCCTGCCACACTCATTACTGGCCTAAGGAACCGGTGAAGTTCGACGGCAAGCGCGTTGCGGTGATCGGCACGGGTGCCACCGGTGTGCAGACCATCACGGAAGTGGCCAAGACCGTCGGCCATCTGACCGTGTTCCAGCGAACGCCGCAGTGGTGCGCGCCATTGCACAACGGCAAGATCAGCGATGGGGAGATGCGCGAGATCCGAGCTAACTATACCGAGATCTTCGCGCGCTGCCAGCAGACCCATGGCTGCTTCATCCCATGCGACCGACCCGCGCGCCACCCTCGAGGTGACAGAAGAGGAACGCGAGGCTTTCTGGGAGAAGTTCTACGGCGAGCCCGGTTTCGGCATCTGGATGGGCAATTTCCGCGATATTCTGGTGGACCGCGAGGCCAACGCGCTGATCTCGGATTTCGTCGCCCGCAAGATCCGCCAGCGCGTCAAGGACCCGGCGGTCGCCGAGAAGCTGATCCCGGAGAACCACGGTTTCGGCACCCGCCGCGTGCCGCTCGAAAGCGGCTATTTCGAGGTCTATAACCAGCCCAATATCAAACTGGTCGACATCACGGAGACGCCGATCGAGCGCATCACCCCGACCGGCATCAAGACCAGCGATGCCGAGTACGAATTCGACATCATCATTTACGCGACCGGCTTCGACGCGATCACCGGCAGTTTCGACCGCATCGACATCAGGGGCGTCGATGGGGTGTTGCTGAAGGAAAAATGGCAGGACGGACCGCAGACCTTTCTCGGCGTCCTGGTGGACGACTTCCCCAATATGCTGATGGTGATGGGTCCGCATGCCGGGCTCGGCAACTTTCCACGCGCCGCCGAATACAGTGCCGATTGGGTGACCGGGCTAATCCGCTTCGCGTGCGACCGCGGCCTGAACCGCATCGAGGCCACAGCGGCAGGTGCCACTGCCTGGACCGACCACGTCATTGAGTCGAGCGAGGGCTTGCTGTTCACCGAGGTCGACTCATGGATGACCGGCATCAACCGCAACGTCGAGGGCAAGCAGATCCGCCGGATCATGCGCTACAGCGGCGGCCACCCCAAGTTCCGCGAGCGTTGCGAAGCGGTCACGGCGGACGGGTATCGTGAGCTCTCACTGGCTTAGCGCGACAACGGCGGCCAGGCCAGCCAGCGTTAGCTCAGACTGATAGTTAGCGACACACAGCGAACGAAGGAGCGCTCCATGGATGTCGGCTTGATGATGGTATTTGCCAACTACGGCTGGGATGATTGCTCCGACGCGCGCGTGTGGGAGGAGGAAATCCAACTGGCTCGGCTCGCTGCCGATCTCGGCTTCGACTGCCTGTGGTCGGCCGAGCACCATTTCAACGACTATTCGTTCGTTCCCGACAACCTGCAGCTGATGACCTATCTGACCGCGCTTTGCCCCAACGTCGATCTCGGCACCGCAGCGGTGATCCTGCCCTGGCACGACCCGCTGCGTGTCTCTGAACAGGCGGCCGTGCTCGATATGCTGAGCAAGGGCCGGCTACGCCTCGGTCTCGGGCGGGGGCTTGCGCGCCGGGAGTTCGCGGCGTTTCGCCTGAGCATGGACGAATCGCGAGAGCGCTTCGATGAGGCGGCTCCGCTGATCGTCAAGGCCTTGAAGACCGGGTTCATCGAAGGCGACGGCAAGTTCTACAAGCAGCCGCGCATCGAGATCCGGCCGCGGCCACAATATTCCTTCGACGGCCGCATCTACGCCGTGGCGTCCAGCGAGGACTCGATCGACTCCGCCGCCAAGCTCGGCGCCCATATCGTCATGTTCGCCGACCGTCCGTGGGAAATGCGGCTGCTGGCCATCGAGCGCGGCCGCGAACTGCACCGCAAATATCACGGCACCGAGCCGCCCCAGGTCATGCTGACGGAGTTCTGCGTGTGCGGCACCAACCTCGCCCAAACCGAAGAAGAGGCGCGCAAGTACCAAGGAAAATTCGTCGAGAGCAACTTTTACCACTACGAATTCCTGGGCGAGCACTTCAAGACCGTGAAGGGTTACGACGCCTATCAGCAGAAGGCGGAAATCGCGCGTAAGGGCGGCCTCGAAGGTGCTGTAACCGGCTTCATGCGGGCTGCAAGCTGGGGAACGCCTGACAAGATCCTGCGCGGGCTCGAAGAGCGTCGGAAGATCATCGGCGACTTCGAACTCAATGTCGCCTTCCGCTTCGGCGGCACGCCTTACGAGGTCGCGGAGCGTGGGCTGAGGCTCTTTGCCAAGGAGGTGCTTCCGGTGCTCAAGTCACCATCCTCAAAGAAAGTTCGCGAGGCGGCCGAGTGAAGCGTTCCGTCGTAAAGAGCGGCAGCGCACCTTCATAACCTCCAACATTGGTAGGAGATCCGAGTTGTCGGCACGCACCTCAGAACCTGCAAAATTTGATGCGATCGTCATCGGCGCCGGAGTCGGCGGTCTCTACGCGATCTATCGCCTACGTAAACTCGGCCTCAAAGTGCGTGGCTTCGAGGCGGGTGGCGGGGTTGGCGGCACTTGGTACTGGAACCGCTACCCGGGGTGCCGCTGCGACGTCGAAAGCATGGAATACTCGTATTCCTTCTCAGACGAGCTGCAGCAGGAATGGCATTGGCCCGAGCGCTACGGCACGCAGCCTGAGATCCTGCGTTACATCAACCATGTGGCTGACCGCTTCGACCTCAGGCGCGACATCGAGTTCAACACTCGGGTCAAAGAGGCGGTCTTCGACAGCAAGACAAACACATGGACCGTCAGGACCGACAAAGGGAACGCCGCGATCGCGCGCTTCTGTATCATGGCGACGGGCAATCTTTCGACACCTCGGACGCCGAGCCTCCCTGGTTTGGAGAGCTTCCAGGGAGAGTGGTATCATACCGGGTTATGGCCCCATGAAGGAGTCGATTTCACCGGATTGCGAGTAGGCGTGATTGGAACCGGCTCGTCGGGCGTCCAGTCGATACCCATCATCGCAAAGCAGGCGAAGCATCTTTACGTCTTCCAGCGGACAGCCAACTTCAGCTTGCCCGCGCGCAATGCGCCAATGGATCCCGTTAAGGAGAGCGCTCACAAAGCGCAGTATCCCGAGCGCCGCCTTGCCGCCTTCGATACGCCATTCGGGATCGCCGGGTACCCGGCGCCCGTGAAGTCCGCGCTCGATTTAACCGAGGAGGAGCGGCGACGCGCCTACGAGGCAAAATGGACCGAGGGCGGCAGCATCAGCTTCCTGTATTCATTTACAGATCTGTTGATCAACAAAGGTTCCAACGAAACGGCGTCGGAGTTCGTGCGCCGGAAGATCCGCGCCACGGTCAAGGATCCCAAGACGGCGGAGCTGCTCTGCCCCAATGATCATCCAATCGGTACAAAGCGGCTCATTCTCGATACCGACTACTACGAGACGTACAATCGCGATAACGTTACACTGGTAGATATAAGAAGCAAGCCGATCAAAGAAATTACGCCCACCGGGTTGCGTACGGCCGATGCCGACTACGCGCTCGATGCGATCGTGTTTGCAACGGGCTTTGATGCCATGACGGGGGCAATGAAAGAGATCGACATTCACACTGACGCAGGAATGTCGGTTCGAGAGAAGTGGGAACACGGCCCGCGTACCTATCTCGGGATCATGATCGCCGGGTTCCCCAACCTGTTTATGATTACCGGCCCGCAGAGCCCAGGGGTCAAGAGTCAGATGATCTTGGCTTGCGAGCAGCACGTCGATTGGATCGCGGATTGCCTGCAGTACTTGCGCGACCACAGGTTCTCGCGCATCGAGGCGGGGGAGGATGCCGAGGACGCTTGGGTGCAGCACAACAACGAGGTGGCGGATCGTACACTCTATCCGTTGGCGAACTCATGGTACGTCGGCGCCAATATCCCGGGGAAACCCCGTGTGTTCATGCCGTATGTCGGCGGCATCGCCGCATACAAGAAGAAATGTGATGAGATCGCGGCCAGGCGCTACGAAGGCTTTCGTTTGGGTGTTGGCGTTGAAGAGCAGCGGTTTGCGGCGGACTGATCGTACGAATGACGTTCTGCTCGCGGCCGTTTGACCAAGGGCACTGGCCACCCCGCGCAACTCCAGCGGGACCGGTCGTCTGCTGATGCTCCGCAGCTCCAGCCGGTGACACGCAGATGGCGGTTTCGGCGCGAAGACGTCAGCCAACGAGTAGCAGCCACTCTTCTGAGCCAGAACAAGCGGCTCTGTACACGCATGCTTCAGCGCTGCCTCAGTAAGCAGACGCTCTGCTGCCACGACTGCGGGCCTCTTTTGCCAAAATCCGGCGTTCGCAAGCTCACAATATAAGCCCGCAACCGGACCTGCACCAGCCATTCTCGCAGCAGCAAATGATCGGATGGGTTTGGTAGGACATTCGCACCAAACCTGTGCCCAGATCCCGTCGTATTGAGTCGCGTGCGTCAAGTTCAGCAATTTGATCATGGTGGTTGGGTGTTGTCGGTGACAAACCTCCTGTATCAGTCGCGGCCGTAGCCGCGCGGCGGGTCGATCATCTGCAGCTCATCGAGGTCGAGTTCGGCAATCGCTTGCAGCTTCTCCGCCAGCCTCGATCCTTCGAGATTGGCCGGCAGAGTGTCGAGCCATGCGCGGTATTCTGCCTGCAGATCGACGAGCGCGGCGATCGCCGTCGCCCATCGTCTCGGCCGTGACAGGCTGCGCCGCACCGACGTTGGGGGCATGATCTGGCTGTACTGGCGCAGCTTGGCGCGGTGCCGCGCCTGGCGCTCGGCCGGGGTCATGGGAGCGATACCGATGCGATGTGCGGGCATCCACCACCTTCTATTGGCAATCGTGACAGTCACGTTTCGCGAGGGCTGTGACGGTTGGGTGTCTCAGGCATCAACACCCCGTTTCTTTGTTCGATCAGGGCACCGTTTCTTCGCCCCGACCTGGCTCTGGTGGGGGCACCGCGCGCAGGGAGGGTCAAGGCTGGCCGCTTGCGGCCACCGCGCCAGCCGGCGCGGCTTGGCCTTGACCGAGCGAGCACGGTCCCAAACTGGAGAAGACCGGGGTCATGCAGCACGGCGCAGCGCCTCCTTTTTGTGCTCGTGCAGATCATCCATGTTGAGATAGCGATGCTGTTCGAGCCAGTTCTCGTGGGTCTCGACCGCAAGCGCCCGCACCAGCCGAAGGCAACTCTCGCCATTGGGGAAGATCCGCACCACATGGGTGCGGCGCTTGATCTCCTCGTTTAGCCGCTCCAGCATGTTTGTGGATTTGAGATGCTTATGGTGCTGGCGCGGCAGCCGGTAAAAGGTGAGCGTCTCGTCGATGTTTTCTTCGACCCAGCCGGTGAGCTTGGAATACTTCGCGGACCACTTGGCGAGCCAAGCAGCCAGGTCGCGCCGCGCCTCGCTCAGATCGCGGCGGTCATAGAGCCAGCGCAGCTCCTGCAGGCAGTCGTCGTCGACCCGGCGCGGCACGTAGTCGAGTGCGTTTCGCAAGAAGTGCACATAGCAACGCTGGTAAGCCGCCTCCGCCAGAACCTCGCGGAGCGCGGCCCGCAGCCCCGCGTGATCGTCGGCGACCACGAATTCGACGCCGTTGAGGCCGCGGGCCCTCAGCGCCAGCAGGAAGTCCCGCCAGCTCGATCGGCTCTCCCGGTTGGCGAGTTCGACTGCCAGCACTTGGCGCCTGCCGTCCCAATCGATGCCGATCGCGATCAGCACCGCATGGTTCGAGATCACCCCGGCCTCGCGCACCCGCTCGTAGCGCGCGTCGAGGATCAGATAAGGGAACGCTTCGGTCAAGGGACGGCCGGCAAATTGCGCCAGGTTCGCATCCAGTCGCTGGTTGATCGCGCTGATCGACGAGGCCGAAAAGCTGTGGCCGCACAGCTCCTCGGTGATCGCCTTCACTTTCTGGGTTGAAACCCCCTGCACGTACATCTCCGCCAGCGCCGCTACCAATGCTCGCTCCGAGCGTTGATAGCGCTCGAACAATTCGGTGGAGAATCGCCCGCCGCGGTCCTGGGGTACGCGCAGCTCGAGCTTGCCAATCCGCGTGATCAGCGTCCGCCCGTAATAACCCGAGCGGTAGCCCAGCCGGCCCCCCGTCCGCTCGCTCTTCTCGGCCCCCAGTGCCTCGCTCATCTCAACTTCGAGCACCTCCTGGAGGGCCGTCCGCACCAGCCCCCGGAGGAACTCCTCGTCCCCCGCAGAAGGGCTTTCACGTCGATCGTTCCACGCTTAACTTTTCTCTCGGTCATGGTGTGCATCCTCGCCAAAGGATCCGGTGACTGCGAAATCACCCGCATACCATGACCATCAGTTTCATCGCATTTTGCTGAACCTTCCGGACGCTACCTCGTATTGGCCACAGCGCAAGCTGGCCGTTGAAATATGTCCTCGGAGCCGCCGATGTGAACCGGAATATCTCACCCAGCAGACGAACCACGTCGCCCGCCATCGCCGCACCCGCGTCACGTAGCGCTGTTCGCCGCCAATTCTTCTGCGAGGCTGGGCTTATGGATCTTGCCAGTCGGCGTGCGCGGGAGCTGCGCCGCCGTTCGAAGGGCGAGCCGCGCCGGGACCTTGTAGCTGGCCAGCCGCTCGCGGCAGAAGGCGACGATCGCCGCGGGATCTGTTGCCGCCCCGCCGCGCAGCTGGACCGCTGCGGCGACGATCTCGCCCTTCGATCGATCCGGAACGCCCACGACATAGGCCTGCACGATGTCCGGATGCTGTAACAGGACTTGCTCGACCTCAAGCGGTGCGACATTGACGCCGCCGGTCTTGATCATCTCCTTTAGCCGCCCGAGAAACCGGATGCGTCCGTCCGGCTCGATCGTGCCGAGATCACCGGTCAAAAAATAGCCATCCCGGTCGAATGCCTCTGCATCGAGTTCCGGCGCCCGATAATAGCCCGGCGTGACGTAACCGCCGACGGCGAGCTCCCCGATCTCGCCTTGGGGCAAGGGCCGCCGCGTAGCGAGATCGACGGCACGGATCGTCATTCCGGGGAGCGGCAGGCCTTGGCTGTGCAAGCGGAGCGCCAGCGGGTCATCGGCATCGGTCACGGCGCAATTGCCATAGGTCTCAGTCGAGCCGTAGACATTGCAGAGTTCTCCCGCCCCCAGCGCCGCGATCGTCATTGCGATGTCTTCGGGCGGGCCGATGGTGAGCCCGGTCCGCATAGCACCGAGGCGGCGCCTAGGGTGATCCTCGTGCTCCAGCAGTGCCCGCGCCATGTTGCTCATGCCGTAGTAGACGCTGCAGCGCTCGCGCTCTATCAGCGCCAGAGCTTCTCCCGCCTCGAAGCTCTCTTGCAGCACGACGCAGCCGCCATGAGTCATGATCGCCGGCAGGGCATTGGCCGAACCGAATGACCAGAACAGCGGCACGGCGACCCATAACCGGTCGCTGGCGCGAAGGTGCTGCCGTTCGCCGATGTCGAAGCCGTTGGCGATCAGCGGCCCATGCGCCAAGGTCACGCCCTTTGGCGCCGCGGTCGAGCCCGAGGTATAGAGGATGTAGCAGATGTCCTCCGGCGTCACAGCCTGTTGTGCAGCGGCGAGTGTCGCGACATCGACTGTGGCGCCTCGTGCCAGGAATTGCGGCAGCAAGAAGACCGCGGCGGGTGCGCGCCCCTCCAGAGCCACGACGGTGTGCAAGGATGGCAGCCGCGCGCTCGTGAGCGCGCCCGGCGCTGACCCGTCGAGTTCGGGGCAAAAGTCGCGCAGCGCGTCGAGGAAGCGCCGGCCGCGAAAGGCATCGAGGGTGATCAACGCCGCGGCGCCGGAATGCTCCAAAGCCCAGGCGAGTTCGCGCGGCGTCGAGAACGTACTGATGGCGGCAACGACGGCGCCGATCTTGGCGGAGGCGAAGGCGGCGACAATCCATTCCGTTCGGTTGGTAACCAGCAGCGCGATCCGGTCCCCACGCCGGATGCCGGCGGCGAGGAATGCCCGGGCGAATTCATCCACCCGCACCTTCAGGCCGGCGTAATCGAGACGCTCGTCGCGAAACACCAGAGCCTCCGCGCCGGGCCTGGCGGTCGCCATCTCATCGACCAGATCGCCGAGCGTGCGGCTGGCCGGGCGCAGGCTCGCGTCATCACTCATCGCGCCCGTCATTCATAGCGAGGACGCCGCTTCTCGCGGAACGCGGCGATGCCCTCGGCGAAGTGAGGGCTGGCTCGCACCTCGTCGCCGAGTTGCTGCTCCAGCGCCTCGCGGGTCAACGCGTGATCTGCGATTGTGGCGCTGACCTGCCGCTTGACCGCCTGCACCGCCGAGGGGCTGTTCGCAGCGATCATTTCCGCGGTCTCGATCGCCCAACCCATTAGCTCGCTGCGGGGCACAAGCCGGTTTACCAGGCCAAGCCGGGCCGCCTCCCCAGCGTCGATCAAGCGCGCCGTCAGCAGCAGGTCCATCGCGTGAACGTAACCGATCTGCTGGATCAGCTTTATGGTCGAGCCGCCGAACGGGTAGATCGACCACTTGACCTCGGTCAGGCCAAAACGCGCCTCTGGTGCGGCGGCGCGGATGTCGGTCGAGAGCATCAATTCGAGGCCGCCGCCGACGCAGTCGCCGTTGACCGCGGCGACGATCGGCTTCGAGTATGGCTCATTCTTCAGCAATGCATGATTGACCATCCGCGCCACTTCCGGCCCGGCCGACAGATCGCCGGTGACATCGGCGCCGACGGTAAAGGCTCGCTGACCGGCGCCGGTCAAGATGATGCAGCGGCAGTCGCCGTCGCGCTCCAGCTCGTCCCAGAGGCGCCCGAGCTTGCTCAGCATTGCTCGCGTCATGACGTTGAGGCGCGGCTGGTTGTCAACGGTGACGACCGCGACGTGCGGGCCATGCCGGGCGAGTCGGATCTCCATCACTCGGGCTCCAGGCAGCGTCACACCTGACAGCAGTTGAGGGCCGGCGTCGACCGCCTGTCAACCGACCACTCTCGGTCGTTTTGCGATATCGTCGGCGCTAGGGAGAGGCCGATGGCGAGGAGCAGGAGATGAAGGCGATCCGTTGCCGGGAGTGGGGCGCTCCCGATGTGCTGCGGCTCGAAGAGGCCGAGAGCCCGAGGCTCCAGCGGCACCAGGTGCGCATCCGGGTCCGCGCCGCCGGCGTCAACTTCGCCGACAGCCTGATGGTCGGCGGCACTTATCAGGTGAAGCCGGCGTTCCCGTTCACCCCAGGGCTCGAAGCGGCGGGCGAGATTGTCGAGACCGGCAGTGCTGTCGATGGCTTGCGGGCCGGGCAGCGGGCTCTCGCGGTGCTGCGCAACGGCGGCGGCTATGCAGAGGAGATCGTGCTCGACGCTGCCGCGGTGGTGCCGATCCCCGATGCGATGGATTTTGTCACCGCTGCCGCCTTTCCGGTTGCCTACGGCACCTCGCATTTTGCGCTGACCCATCGCGGCCATCTGCAAGCGGGCGAGACGCTGCTCGTGCTCGGTGCCGCCGGCGGGGTCGGGCTGACCGCGGTCGAGATCGGCAAGGCGATGGGCGCGCGGGTCATCGCCGCAGCGGGAGGCATGGAAAAATTGGCGGTGGCGCGCTCGCGGGGCGCCGACGAGCTGATCGACTACAAGGAGGAAAGCATCCGCGATCGGGTGCGCACGCTGACCGGCGGCAAGGGTGCAGATGTCGTCTTCGACCCGGTCGGCGGCGATGCGTTCGACCAGGCGCTGCGCGCGGTCAACTGGGAGGCGCGGATGCTGGTGATCGGCTTTGCTGCCGGCCGCATCCAGGCGGTTCCGGCCAATCTGATCCTGGTCAAGAACGTCTCGGTCATCGGCGTCGTCTGGGGCGCCCAGTCCGAACGCGACCCTGCCCTGATCAGCGGCAACCTCGCCGAGCTGTTGCGCCGGTGGAAGGCCGGCCGGCTCAAGCCTCTGGTCACGAAGGTTTTTCCCTTGCCCGAGGCCAGCGCGGCGCTGACGGCGCTGCTGTCGCGCCGGTATGCCGGTAAGATCGTCCTCGAAACCTGAGGGGTCGACGCGGCCTCAAAGCGGCTCGCCGCGGCCCTAGCCTTACACCAACCGCTCGCCCGCCTGCTCCAATTCGGCGCGGAAAGCCGGGTCGGCGACTGCGACAAGCGCACGGGCTCGTTCGCCCAGCGTGCGGCCGCGCAATTCGGCGATGCCGTGCTCCGTGACCACAAGGTCGGCCTCGGCGCGCGGCGTAGTGACGATCCCGTCGGCCAGCGTGGCGACGATGCGCGAACGGGTGCGTCCGCGATCGGTCGATTGCAGCGCGATGATCGAACGCCCCTCCATGGCGCGGTTGGCGGCACGTATGAAATCCATTTGCCCACCGACAAGGCCGATATGTCTTCCCCGTGCGGTCTCGGCGTTGACCTGACCGGTTAGGTCGACCTCGAGCGCGCCATTGATCGCGACGAAGCGGCGGAAATTGCCGAGCACCAGCGCGTCATGGGTATACGACGTCGCGCGGATTTGGATCGTCGAGTTGCGGTTGGCGAAGCGGTAGAGCCGCGAGGTTCCCATCAACATCGTCGCCGTGGTGACGGCGGGGTCGATCTCCTTGTGCCGGTTGTCGACGATGCCCGCCTCCATCAGATCGGCGATCCCGTCGCCGATCGCCCCCGAATGGACGCCGAGACCCTGCTTGCCACCGAGCGCGGCGGTCACCGCCTGAGGTATCGCGCCGAGGCCGAGCTCGATCGTCGCGCGGTCAGGGATCAGCCGGGCGACATGATCGGCGATGGCGCGGTCGATCGGCCCCGCCGGCCGCGCCGGCAGTTCGATCGGCGGTAGGGCGGCCGGCACCAGCACATCGATCGCCGTCGGCTCGATTGCCGCGTCGCCGCTGGTCCACGGCAATTCCGGGTTGACCTGCGCGATCACCAACCGCGCCCGGCCGATCGCCTCGTGCAGATGCTCGATGCCGAGCCCGGCATTGTACCGCCCCGTCTCGTCAGGGCCGCTGACCTGCAGCAGCACGACGTCGATCGGCAGGCGGCCACTGGATACGAGGCCGCAAATATCGGAAATATTGGCCGGCATGACGTTGTCGGCGCGGTTGGCGAAAAACCGCCGTCCGGCGCTGGCGCCGCCCAACGCGGTGACGATAACGTTGGGGTGATCCGCGGCGAAGCCGTCGCTGAAGGTCAGCGCGAAAAAAACGCGGAATGGCGGGCAGCGCTCCGCCTGCGCGTCAAGCAGGCGGGTGAGGAACACCGGCTCCGCCGTCGCCTCGGCCCACCCGATTGTCTCGCCGGCACGGATCAGCTGGGTGAAATCGAGCGCTTCGGGCGCTATGGTGACCGGGGTTTTCACGCGCCGCTCAGAGCCGGCATCTCATCGGCGCATCGGACTTCCTCGAACTGCGTGGCCGCGTTGCGCGGAAAGGCCGAACCTCGGTAGCCCGCCGCGACCCCACCGAGGAAAGGTAGAAACTCACGGCGCGTTATCCAGTCACCTCATCCGCACCGCCGAGACCTCAGCATCATGCGGAAGAGAATATGCCCCCTCACGGCCATTTCGATACGCCAAATCAATGGTGGTTTACCGTCAAGCCCGTAGGTTCACCGATGTCCGTGACAAGTCAGCTTAGGACCCGTCAGGAAATAAGCGCGCAATTTGGCGGATCGGCATTCGGTGAGATGGTGTAGTTCCACTCCCCGTGGAACTCGGCAGGTTTTATGTTGAGGGCGGCCATCTCGGCGTCGGAGACAACAATGCCTTTGAGG